>NZ_LXEU01000084.1 GCF_001654985.1 Kluyvera georgiana ATCC 51603 | reverse complement strand
CCCCGCCGGGGAGAGGGAGCAAACCGCATTGTGCGGCCTGCAGGAGCAAGGTGTTTTAATTTGCATCTAACGGTTCCCTCTCCCTTTGGGAGAGGGCCAGGCTGAGGGAAATTACTCCACCCCTTTGCTACGCAGGTAATCTTCGTAGTTACCGCTGAAGTCCACTACGCGTTCCGGTGTAATCTCAATCACGCGAGTCGCCAGCGAGCTCACGAACTCACGGTCGTGAGAAACGAAGATCAGGGTACCCTGATACATTTCCAGCGCCATGTTCAGTGATTCGATCGATTCCATATCCAGGTGGTTGGTAGGTTCATCCATCACCAGAATGTTCGGTTTCTGCATCATCAGCTTACCAAACAGCATACGCCCCTTCTCACCACCGGAAAGTACCTTAGCCGGCTTCTTGATATCGTCCTGGCTAAACAGCAGACGGCCCAGGAAACCACGTACAACCTGCTCGTCATCGCCTTCCTGCTTCCACTGGCTCATCCAGTCGAACACGCTCAGGTCGTTATCGAAATCTTCGGCGTGATCCTGCGCGTAGTAACCGATGCTGGCATTTTCGGACCATTTCACGGTGCCGTTATCCGGCGTCAGTTCGCCGACCAGGGTTTTCAGCATGGTGGATTTACCCACGCCGTTAGCGCCGATGATGGCAATCTTCTCGCCGACTTCCATCATCAGGTTGAAGTTTTTAAACAGCGGGCCGTTTTCAAACCCTTTGGCCAGCGCTTCCACTTCCAGCGCATTACGGAACAGTTTCTTATCCTGCTCGAAGCGGATGAACGGGTTCTGGCGGCTGGACGCCTTCACTTCGTCGAGCTTGATCTTATCAATCTGACGGGCACGGGAAGTCGCCTGGCGTGATTTAGAGGCGTTGGCGCTAAAGCGGCTGACGAAGGATTGCAGGTCGGCAATCTGCGCTTTCTTCTTGGCGTTGTCGGCCAGCAGACGTTCGCGAGCCTGGGTGGCTGCCGTCATGTACTCGTCGTAGTTACCGGCGTATACGCGCAGCTCGCCATAGTCGAGATCCGCCATGTGGGTGCAGACCATGTTCAGGAAGTGACGGTCGTGCGAAATGATGATCATGGTGCTGTCGCGTTCGTTCAGCGTCTGCTCCAGCCAGCGAATGGTGTCGATGTCCAGGTTGTTCGTCGGTTCATCGAGCAGCAGGATGTCCGGGTTAGAGAACAGCGCCTGCGCCAGCAGCACACGCAGCTTCCAGCCCGGCGCGACTTCGCTCATCGGGCCGTAGTGCTGCTCCAGCGGAATACCCACGCCCAGCAGCAGTTCACCGGCGCGCGCTTCGGCGGAGTAACCGTCCATTTCGCCGTAGAGCACTTCGAGATCGGCCACTTTATAGCCGTCTTCTTCGCTCATTTCAGCCAGACCATAGATACGGTCGCGCTCTTGCTTCACTTCCCACAGCTCGCCGTGACCCATGATCACCGTATCAAGCACGGTGAACTCTTCAAAGGCGAACTGATCCTGACGCAGCTTACCGATACGCTCATTGGGATCGAGGGAGACGTTGCCCAGCGTCGGCTCTAAGTCGCCGCCGAGGATTTTCATAAAGGTGGATTTACCGCTCCCGTTGGCGCCAATCAGGCCGTAACGGTTGCCGCCGCCAAATTTGACGGAGATATTTTCGAACAGCGGCTTACTGCCAAACTGCATGGTGACGTTGCTGGTAACTAACACGGGAGTATCCTGAAGAATGTGACAAACTCCCTATTATGCCACACTTGCGAATAAAAAGCGCCCGCCTTCGCCAACGGCTAAACTGTAACGCAAGTGAAAAAAATGTGATTTCGTACACATCCGAATTCCCAGCCGCATCGAATGCACATATAATGCGCTGCAACCAACAGTCTGAATTCTCAAACAACCGCCGTAATGGCACTGATACCTCGCACAACATGAACATGAAATTAACAACGCTTTTCGCTGCAGCGCTCGCTGTCGTAGGTTTCTGCAATTCGGCCTCAGCGGTGACGTATCCGCTGCCGACCGACGGTAGCCGTATTGTCGGCCAGAATCAGGTCATCACCATTCCTGACGATAACAAACAGCCGCTGGAATACTTCGCCGCCCAGTACCAGATGGGGCTTTCCAACCTCCTTGAGGCTAACCCAGGCGTCGACACCTACCTGCCGAAAGGCGGCAGCGTGCTGAATATTCCTCAGCAGCTGATCCTGCCGGACACCGTGCATGAAGGTATCATCATCAACAGCGCGGAAATGCGTCTGTACTACTACCCGAAAGGCACCAACACCGTGATCGTGCTGCCAATCGGTATCGGCCAGCTGGGTAAAGATACCCCGATCAACTGGACCACCAAGGTAGAACGTAAGAAAGCAGGCCCGACGTGGACGCCGACGGCAAAAATGCACGCTGAATATGCCGCAGCAGGCAACCCGCTGCCGGCAGTCGTTCCGGCTGGCCCGGACAACCCGATGGGTCTGTACGCTCTGTACATTGGTCGTCTGTATGCCATTCACGGCACCAATGCCAACTTCGGTATCGGCCTGCGCGTGAGCCACGGTTGCGTGCGTCTGCGTAACGAAGACATCAAATTCCTGTTCGAAAACGTGCCGGTCGGCACTCGCGTACAGTTTATCGATGAACCCGTCAAAGCGACCACGGAGCCAGATGGCAGCCGCTTCATTGAAGTGCACAACCCGCTGTCCACTACCGAAGCGCAGTTCGAAGGCGGTGAAACCGTGCCGGTTGTCCTGACCAAAGCCGTACAGGCGGTGACCAGCCAGTCCGACGTTGACCAGAGCATCGTTGACCAGGCGGTGAAAAACCGTTCCGGTATGCCGGTTCGTCTGAACTAATTCAACCAGACGATCAAAAAGGGCGGGTTAATCACCCGCCCTTTTTTTATCCGTTATTGACGATCACAATCCCCCCGTGATCGTAGCGATAGTGGCAGTGCGCATACTCCAGCGGCGTACCGTCATCCAGATAAATCACCTGTTCCACTTCCAGAATCGGGTCACTCGCTTCACAGTTCAAATGCTGCTGGTCCAGCTCGCTGGGCTTCAGCGCGCGTACCACGCGATAAGAACCCATCATCTTCAGACCAAGATTGTCCTGTACGTAGCGAAAGACCGAATTTTCGAGATGTGCTTTACTCAACCCCGGCACCAGCGACACCGGCATGACCGTAATATCCAGCGACAGCGGCTCGCCGTTAAGCAGACGCAGGCGCACAAAATCGTACACCGGCGCATCGGCGTCAATCAGCAGAGATGCCTGCTCTTTCTCGCTGGGAAAACGGAGCTCAAAGCGAATCACCTGGCTTTCCACCTTGCCCAGATGTCCCCAGGTTTCCGTCGCCCCGGCGTAGTCGCTGCCGTGAATATCCCACCGGGAGAGCTGAAGGAAGTTCTTGCGAATAAACGTCCCCTGCCCCTGGCGGGTATAAACCAGCCCTTCAACGATAAGCTGACGCATCGCCTGCTGAATGGTCATCCGGCTGGTGCCAAACTCGGCCGCCAGCGCAAACTGGTCGGGCAATGGCTCAGCAGCGGGATACTGCCCACTGATAATCCGTTTCTTAATTTCCCGCGCTATCGCGATGTACTTCGCTGCCATCACCCGCTCCTGTTGTTACATCTCTTCGCCATTGCTATGAATTGCCCGTTTCAGCCAGTCATAGCTTTTCTTCGGCACACGTTTGAGGTCTTTTAAGTCGTGGTTTTCACGGTTGACGTAGACCACGCCATAACGCTTACGCATGTCGCCCTGCGAGCTGAGAATATCAATGAGCCCCCAGCCCAGATAGCCAATGACCTGCGCGCCGTCTTCAAAAATCGCCACTTTCATGGCATTAATATGGTCGCGATGATAGGCGATACGGTAATCGTCGGCGATCGGATTTTCCCCATCCCAGTGCTCTATCACCCCAATACCGTTCTCAATCGGGAACACCGGCAGACGCCAGTCATTGTAATAGCGGGTAATAATACTGCGAAAACCGAGCGGATCTATCTGCCAGTTCCATTCGGTGGCCTTCAGATGCGGGTTAGGCTTATCGCCGAACAGCATGTAGTTGTTCACCGGCGTGCCTGCCGGGATAGGGTCGCTGTCGAGGGTACGGCTGGCGTAGTAGCTGAACGCCATATAGTCGTTCTTCATGGTCGCCAGCACCGCGAGATCTTCCTCACGGTAGATATCGCTGAAGCCCGCGCGTTCAACAAAGTGCAGCACTTCCGGGCTATAGCCCTCTCCCGCAAAAACGCGCAGCAAATTCTGATTGAAGAATTCGTCCAGTTGCTGCGCGCAGAAGACATCGCGCGGCTTACAGGTAGCCGGGTAGACCTGAGCGTGCGCCAGCATGCCGCCCATCAATTTGCCCGGTTTGGTTTCGTGCAGATAATTCGTCAGATGCGCATGCGCCATCATCACATGGTGCTGAATTTCATACAGCTCACGTAGCGTTTTATCGCCGCGCATATAGCCGGAGATCAGGAACGTTTCCGGCATATGGTAGAGGTTTTGCTCGTTGAAGGTCAGCCACCAGGTCACCCGATCGCCAAAGCAGTCGATCATCTTTTTGCCGTAGCGGATGAACGCTTCCATCACCCGACGATCGGTAAACCCGTTGTATTTTTCAGCCAGCGCCAGCGGCATGTCGAAGTGATACAGGCAGATCATCGGTTCGATACCGCGCTCGATAAGACCGCTTATAAAGCGCTCGTAGAAGGCAATGCCTTCTTCATTAAACTCACCATCGCCGGTCGGGCATACGCGGCTCCAGGCAATCTGGAAACGGTAGCAGTTCATGCCCAGATCTTTCATCAGGTCGAAATCTTCTTCGTAGCGGTGGTAGGAATCGGTCGCGACCTTCCAGTCGGAAGCAAACTCTTTTGGCTCGCGGATATCGTATACCGACATCCCTTTGCCGCCTTCATTCCAGGCACCTTCGGTCTGCATGCTGGAGACGGAATTCCCCCACAGGAAGTTGGCGGGCAGTGATGGTTTCATGATTCGACTCCTATATGACTAGTCATTTAAAATTCATGACTAGTCATATAACGCAAAGTCGAAAAAGTGCGCAACCCTGAAGATCGTTTTTTGTGAGATGAGTGAGAGTGTGGGCACAGAGGATGGGTGATGTAGGCCGGATAAGGCAGCGCCGCCATCCGGCAAGGCACACCCAGTTGCCTGATGGCGCTGCGCTTATCAGGCCTACATTCGGTTGACGAGCAGGAAGAGCCCATACCCTACCGCCGCCGCCCACAGCAGCATTGGGATCGAATAGAGGTGGAAGCGCCACCAGATGCGCCGATCCGCCGCCATACGCAGCGCAATCAGGTTAGCCAGCGACCCCGGCAGCAAGCCAAATCCGCCGACGTTTACCGCCCACGCCAGCAGCATCGACGGCGGGACATAGTTAATCAGCAGGATGGTCGACGGCACGTTGCTAATCACCTGCGACAGGCCGATGGCCGTTAACCACAGCGGCACGCCGGACAGCGTACTGACGCCGCCGAGGGCGTGCTGCAGTACCGGCAGTTGAGTCAGCAGATGCACGTCGATAAACATCGCCATAAAGACCAGCAGCAGCGCCCAGTCGACGCTGAACACCACCCGGCGGGCAAGCAGCAGGAAGCCCGCTGCGACTATTGCCAGTCCCCACAGCTCTTGCTTCATCTCCAGCGCGGCGAGGAAAATCAGATAAAACGCCAGACAGCTCCACACCAGCAGCGGCTGCCATTCTGGCGTGCGATCGCTGCTTTGAAACACCAGCTTTTTCGCCGGGAAGCAGCACCAGCACAGCACCAGCAGGGTGGCCATCATCGCCAGCGCAAGCGGCAACATCTGCAGTGTAAAAGCAGGGAAAGACAGCCCCGAACGCCCCCACAGCAGGATGTTTTGCGGGTTGCCGATCGGCGTGAGCAGCGAACCGGCATTGACCGCCAGCGCCTCGAAGATAATCAGCCGATTGATCGGCAGCGCGCACCACTTTTTCAGCGTCAGGGTGAGCGGCACGACGATAAACAGCGCCACGTCATTGGTCAAAAAGGTCGAAAGCAGCGCCGCCGCCAGCACCATAAAGATGGCCAACTGACGCTCGGTGGCAAAACGGCGCGCCATCTTTCGCCCCAGCACATCAAAATAGCCGCTCTGCTCAACCCCTTTGGTCAGCAGCATCAACCCGCTTAGGGTAATGATGGTGTGCCAGTCAATCGCCTCCGGCCAACGCCCGGGCGCGAAAGGAACAAAAATACTCAGCAGGATGCCGACAATCACCAGCAAATGGAGAAAACGGTCACGCGCCAGCGAGCGTATAAAAGGAAGGTTCATTCCACGATTTGCCCGTGCTTCAGGGTAAACTGACGGAACATGTCCAGCGTCTCTTCGCTAACATGATGCTCAATACCTTCAGCGTCACGTCGTGCAGTATCCGCGCTGACGCCAAGTACCAGCAGGAAATTTTCCACGACCTGATGGCGCTCGCGGCTCTCCTGCGCCAGCTTTTCCCCTTCCGGCGTCAAAAATACGCCGCGCCAGGGGATCTGTTCGATCAGCCCGACGCCAGCCAGACGTTTCAGCATTTTCGCCACCGTTGGCTGAGAAACGCCTAAACGTGCCGCCATGTCGACCTGACGCGCTTCGCCCACTTCACGAATCAAATCGGAAATCAGCTCAACGTAGTCGTCAATCAGCTCGCGGCGATGCGCTTCACGCACCTGGCGAAACCCTTCCACGTGCTCTTCAACGTTAACCAGCTGCGTCACTTTTTTTGTGATTGGCGTACCTGCGCGACGGCCCATAAAGCTTCCTCATCTGTGCGACGCCTGAACGCGTCATATCAAGTTCGCTCATTGTAATGGATTGTGACCCAAGCACAAAAATTTAACGTTTTAGCCATAGCTATAAAATATAGCCTGTGCTATATCTGTATGTAATGCAAACGCTCATCAAGGATCGACGGGCCTGAAAGCAGGAGGAACCATGAACGAATTCAAGAGGTGTATCAGCGTGTTTAGCCACTCTCCCTTTAAAGTACGTTTGATGTTGATCGGTATGCTGTGTGACCTGTTCAACAACAAATCCCAACAGGACACTCCGTCCCGCTAAGCGGCGTCGCGACGCCGCTTCATCAGGCTGTCATCTTGTGCTGGCAACCTACCCGTTTGTGCCCAAAAACCCCGTTTATTTTCTGGTTTTGTAAGCGTCCTCCCAAAACAATTCGTTATCAGTAGTTGACCCAATAATAAGCTCGCTTTATCTTCTTGCAGCCCTGTACTTTGCATCCCCCTCTTCACGCATCGTCTGGCCAATAAAGCCCCCTTGACGCCAGGGGACGCACATGGCGTTTTGATAGTTGTAATCTATGAATCTAACCCTGAAAGACACCCTTGCTGCACGTGGGCTGGCCGTTAGCCCGTGGACGGGATTTTATTTTTTACAGTCGATCCTGATAAACCTGGCGCTGGGCTATCCATTTAGCCTGCTGTATGCGGTGGCATTTACCTGCGTACTGCATCTGCTATGGCGCACGCTGCCTAAAGTGCAGAAGGTGGTGCTGGGGGTTTATTCGCTCGTGGCCGCGCTCTATTTCCCCTTTAGTCAGGCCTACGGGGCACCGAACTTCAACACGCTGCTGGCGCTACACTCCACGAATGTGGAAGAGTCGACGGAAATCTTTACCATCTTCCCGTGGTACAGCTACCTGGTGGCGGTGTTTATTTTTGCGCTTGGCGTCATTGCCATTCGTCGTAAAACCACGGATAAAAAACGCTGGGGCGTGATAGAGACGCTGTGCCTGCTATTCAGCATCGGCGTGTTCTTCGTCCAGCCGATTCAAAACAAGATTGATGGCTGGGGGTTTAAGCTGAAAGATAGCGGCTACCCGGCCTTCCGCTTCGTGAAAGACATCATCGTTAATAACAACGAGGTTATTGATGAACAGCAGCGCATGGCGGAGCTTTCCGGACTGAAAGACACCTGGAACGTGGTGGCCGTGAAGCCGAAATATCATACCTACGTGGTGGTGATCGGTGAAAGCGCGCGACGCGACGCGCTGGGCGCCTTTGGCGGTCACTGGGATAACACGCCGTTCGCCAGCTCGGTCAATGGTTATCTGTTTACTAACTACATTGCCGCCAGCGGCTCTACGCAGAAATCGCTGGGGCTGACGTTAAACCGCGTGGTAGACGGTAAACCGCTCTACCAGGATAACTTCGTTACCCTCGCCAACCGCGCCGGTTTCCAGACCTGGTGGTTCTCCAACCAGGGGCAGATTGGCGAGTACGACACGGCTATCGCCAGCATCGCCAAACGCGCCGATGAAGTGCACTTCCTGAAAAGCGGCGACTTCGAAGCGGATAAAAATACCCGCGATGAAGATCTGCTGAAGATGACCGCCCAGGTGCTGTCGACGACGCGCAGTCAGCCGCAGCTGATTGTGCTGCATATTATGGGCTCGCATCCGCAGGCCTGCGACCGCACCCAGGGCAAGTATGCGCAGTTCGTACAGTCAAAGGAAACGTCATGCTATCTGTACACCATGACCCAAACCGACAGCCTGCTAAACCAGCTTTACGATCAGCTGCGACGTAACACCGACAGCTTCTCGCTGGTTTACTTCTCTGACCACGGGCTGGCGTTTAAAGAGCGTGGCAAAGCGGTACAGTATCTGGCGCACGATGATAAATATCAGCAGAATTTCCAGGTGCCGTTTATGGTGCTGTCCAGCGATGACAAAGCGCACAAGGTTATCAAGGCGCGTCGTTCCGCCAACGATTTCCTGAGCTTCTTCTCGCAGTGGACCGGGATCCAGACCAAAGAGATTACGCCGAAGTATCGCTTCATCTCGTCGCAAAAAGCCGGCAAGGTCTACATCACCAACTTCCAGTTACAAAAAGTGGATTACGATACGCTGAAGACCGATCTATTTGATCCCAAAAGCTAATTTCGCCCTTCCTCTTTCGCTATCCGTTTGCCTTTCACGCCGGTAAACGGATAGCGAATCGCCCCGGCGTTGGATGACTATACTTGCTGCTTGCCATAGTTCCGGACACGGTAAATTCATCGTCGCCACTTACCTGGGCAGCAGGAGATATTCGGGAGGCGCTGGGTAGCGGTATTGCGGCGGGATGTTGAATCTGGCGGGAAATAGGTTTACAAAGGGCATTAAAAAA
>NZ_LXEU01000083.1 GCF_001654985.1 Kluyvera georgiana ATCC 51603 | reverse complement strand
TTAAAAAAGGGGTCATAAAGACCCCTTTTTGTATCACCGAAGTGATTAGAAGCGGTAACCTGCACCGACGATCCAGGTACCAACGTCAACGCTACGAATACGAGACTGTTCGTAAGATACGTCCAGTGCTACGTTTTCGATCGGGTTGAACTGCAGACCGGCACCGTAGGAGAAACCGTAGTCGCTGGTGCTGTCATTGTTCGGGAACTGGTTGCCCTGTGCTTTACCGTAGCCCAGACCAATTACGCCGTAGATGCTTGCCCAGTCGTTCAGACGGTAAGCAGGACCTGCAGTGATGCCGTAGTACTGACCTTTGGTGTACACGCCGTTCTGGGTGTCACTTTTTTCAGTGTAGGTGAAGGAGCTGATCACACCTAGCGGGCTGTTGTCTGCTTCGTAGCGATATTTCAGGTTGAAGCCGCCAGCTTTGTTAGCGACGCCCTGCATATCACTCTGTGCGTAACCACCGGTAACAGTGGAAGTTGCAGCTACGGCAGTACCTGCGGAAATAGCCAGAACAGCGGCCAGTGCTGAAAGACATGCAATTTTTTTCATAACCACCTCAAATGTGCTTCTAATAAGTCCGTAAGTTTTAAATATATCAAAAATTGTTAAGAAACTCTTTGGAACTGACGATGTCTAAGGTCATCTTTGATGTAACAAAACTTTTCCACAGACACCTATCTCATTCATCTTAAACATATTTTTACGTTAAATCTTATGTTCATCACGGTAAAAATAACGTTTAATTTTCCAGATAATTCCTAATTTGACAGACGAAATTTTCATCGACTCGGCAAATTCTACTCGTTTCAGGACGATTTTTTTTCAACAATTCCTCAACCGTCACCGACTATTTCCATTACACTGCCGGTTTTACCTCTTTTGACAAAAATTGACAGGAAAAAGATGTCCAGCACGCCCCGCAAGCTACCCTCATGGTTACCGATACTCGTCCTCTTGATCTCTATGATCTCCATCCAGAGTGGCGCATCGCTGGCTAAATCGTTGTTTCCGTTGATTGGCGCCCCAGGCGTCACGGCGCTGCGCCTGGCGCTCGGCACGCTGATTCTGGTAGTGGTGTTTAAGCCCTGGCGACTGCGTTTCTCTAAAGAGCAGCGTCTTCCGTTACTGTTCTATGGCCTGTCACTGGGGGCGATGAACTATCTCTTTTACCTGTCACTACAGCGTATTCCGCTGGGTATTGCCGTGGCGCTGGAGTTCACCGGGCCGTTGGCGGTGGCGCTGTTCTCATCACGCCGACCGGTGGACTTTATCTGGGTAGTTCTGGCGGTGATGGGTCTGTGGTTCCTGCTGCCACTGGGGCAGGATGTCGCGCATGTCGACCTTACCGGCGCGCTGCTGGCGCTCGGTGCCGGCGCGGGTTGGGCGGTCTATATTCTGAGCGGCCGTCGCGCTGGTGAAGATCACGGCCCGGCAACGGTGGCGATGGGGTCACTGATTGCCGCCGTCGTTTTTGTGCCGCTGGGTGCCATGCAGGCCGCCGATACCCTGTTCCACTGGTCGCTGCTGCCGCTGGGCTTAGCCATTGCCGTACTTTCTACCGCTCTGCCCTATTCGTTAGAGATGATTGCCCTGACACGTCTGCCTACGCGTACGTTTGGGACATTAATGAGTATGGAGCCTGCTCTGGCAGCGATGTCCGGCATGGTTTTCCTCGGTGAGACGCTGACCTTTAGCCAGTCCATGGCGCTGGGGGCCATTATTATGGCGTCAATGGGTTCAACGCTCACAATGCGTCAGGAAAGTAAAATAAAACAAGTCGACGTCGGTTGATTTATCTTATTTATGCATAGTGCACGCCACTATGCATAATATCGAAAACAAACTGCATAAATTCTTATTTTACATCAATAAAAATAATTTAATAAAAATACCCACCACCTTTAAACATCAATAACCACTTGTTTTAATTGAATTTAAAAAACCAAATCACGCTCTCTATCAAACCTATAGGCAGAATCAGAAAATACCGTCCCGCTCACGGTGCTATACTTGTTTTCGTTAATTCATGAGGACGCAGATACACGCGCTTTAATAGGTGTATCGGATCAAGAGGATATATGATTATGAGTACTGCAAAACTGGTTAAAACCAAAAACGCCCAACTTCTCTATACGCGTAACGATGTTCCGGAAAGCGAAAAACAGGCAACCGTTGCGTTACTCAACCGTCAGGTTCTTCAGTTTATCGATCTGTCGCTGATTACCAAACAGGCGCACTGGAACATGCGCGGTGCCAACTTTATCGCGGTGCATGAAATGCTTGATGGCTTCCGCACGGCGCTCACCGATCATCTGGATACCATGGCTGAACGTGCCGTGCAGCTCGGCGGTATTGCGCTGGGGACCACTCAGGTCATCAATGCTCAAACGCCGCTGAAAAGCTATCCGCTGGATATCACCAGCGTGCAGGATCACCTGAAAGCGCTGGCCGAACGCTATGCGATTGTCGCTAACGACGTACGTAAAGCAATCAGTGAAGCGAAGGATGAAGACACCGCTGATATCTTCACCGCGGCTTCCCGCGATCTGGATAAATTCCTGTGGTTTATCGAGGCGAATATCGAATAACCATAGGAAAATCTTATTTCTCTCCGGCCTCTCCGCCGGAGAGATTTGCACCATAAAAGTGCGTCCTTTTGGACACAAACCCCGCGAAAGTAAATCATTTGTAATGATCACCTCACACAATCGTTAATAAAAGATTGTTTTCTCCTCTGCGTTTGCGCTAAAAAACGCCATACTTAACAACACGCTTTCTATGCACCACAAAGGTGCCCTTATTTGGTGCAAAGCTATCATTTTTTTTCCGCTGTTGTGCAACGAAAAAAGCATTATTTGTTAAGAAACAACTGATTGTAAAGTTGGCACGTTTTTTTCATAAGCCGTTTGTTATCGCAGGGGATTGCCCCGTGGATATAAAAGGAAATGCTATGAAGTCAATGTTTAAAGTTTCACTGGCTGCACTCACTCTGGCGTTTGCGGTCTCTTCTCAGGCTGCAGAGAAACAGCTGGTTGTCGCAACGGATACCGCGTTCGTCCCGTTCGAGTTCAAGCAGGGTAATCAGTATGTCGGCTTTGACATCGACCTGTGGGCTGCAATTGCGAAAGAGCTGAAGCTGGATTACACCCTGAAGCCAATGGATTTCAGCGGCATCATTCCTGCGCTGCAGACCAAAAACGTCGATCTGGCGCTGGCGGGCATTACCATTACCGACGAGCGTAAAAAAGCGATCGACTTCTCCGACGGCTACTACAAAAGCGGCCTGCTGGTGATGGTGAAAGCCAACAACAATGACATCAAGAGCGTGAAAGATCTGGATGGCAAAGTGGTGGCGGTGAAAGGCGGTACAGGCTCCGTGGATTATGCGAAAGCAAACATCAAAACCAAAGACCTGCGCCAGTTCCCGAACATCGATAATGCGTATATGGAATTGGGCACCAACCGCGCTGATGCGGTACTGCACGATACCCCGAACATTCTCTACTTCATCAAAACGGCCGGTAACGGTCAGTTCAAAGCGGTAGGCGAATCGCTGGAAGCACAGCAGTACGGTATTGCCTTCTCTAAAGGTAATGACGAGCTGCGTGAAAAGGTGAATGGCGCACTGAAAACGCTGCGTGAGAACGGCACCTACAACGAAATTTACAAAAAATGGTTCGGTACTGAACCAAAATAATAAGCGACACCCTCCACGACCGCCGGCGACATTTTCCCGGCGGTTCGTTGGCGTTTCCCCGGCCCTGCGCTGGGAATTTGTTTTTCACCACGGTAACAGGAACGTATTATGCAGTTTGACTGGAGTGCCATCTGGCCCGCCATTCCGCTACTGATTGAAGGCGCTAAAATGACGCTGTGGATTTCGATCCTCGGTCTCATCGGCGGCCTCGTCATTGGCCTGGCCGCGGGCTTTGCCCGTTCATTTGGCGGTTGGATCGCCAACCACATCGCGCTGGTTTTCATTGAAGTGATCCGCGGAACGCCGATCGTCGTCCAGGTGATGTTTATCTACTTTGCGCTCCCTATGGCATTTAACGATCTGCGTATCGACCCCTTCACCGCTGCGGTCGTCACCATTATGATCAACTCCGGCGCCTACATTGCGGAAATTACCCGCGGTGCGGTACTGTCTATTCATAAGGGGTTCCGTGAAGCAGGACTGGCGCTGGGGCTCTCTCGCCGCGAAACCATTATTCACGTGATTCTGCCGCTCGCGCTGCGACGCATGCTGCCACCGTTGGGTAACCAGTGGATCATCAGCATTAAAGATACGTCGCTGTTTATCGTCATCGGCGTTGCCGAGCTGACACGTCAGGGCCAGGAAATTATCGCCGGTAACTTCCGTGCGCTGGAAATCTGGAGCGCCGTTGCCGTCTTCTACCTGATCATTACGCTCGTGCTGAGCTTTATTCTGCGTCGCCTGGAAAGAAGGATGAAAATCCTGTGATTGAATTTAAAAATGTCTCTAAGCACTTTGGTCAAACCCAGGTGCTGCATAACATCGACCTGAACATCAAGCAGGGTGAGGTGGTGGTGATCATCGGTCCTTCCGGCTCGGGTAAATCAACGCTGCTGCGCTGCATCAACAAACTCGAAGAGATCACCAGCGGCGATCTGATTGTCGACGGCCTGAAGGCGAATGATCCGAAGGTCGACGAACGCCTGATTCGTCAGGAAGCCGGTATGGTGTTCCAGCAGTTCTATCTGTTCCCGCACCTGACAGCACTGGAAAACGTGATGTTCGGGCCGGTCCGCGTACGCGGCCTGAAAAAAGAGGCGGCGGAGAAGCTGGCAAAAGATCTGCTGGCAAAGGTGGGCCTGGCGGAACGTGCGCACCACTACCCATCCGAGCTTTCCGGCGGCCAGCAACAGCGCGTGGCGATTGCGCGTGCGCTGGCGGTGAAGCCGAAAATGATGCTGTTCGATGAGCCCACCTCGGCGCTGGACCCGGAGCTGCGCCACGAGGTGTTGAAAGTGATGCAGGATCTGGCGGAAGAAGGGATGACGATGGTTATCGTGACCCACGAAATCGGCTTTGCCGAAAAAGTCGCGTCTCGCCTGATCTTTATTGATAAAGGCAGGATTGCCGAAGATGGCAATCCACAGGAGCTGGTGAAAAATCCGCCAAGCCTGCGTCTGCAAGAGTTCCTGCAGCACGTATCCTGATAAGCACACCGTTTATCCCTCGGGGTAAACGGCGTGTTCTCTTAGCGTTTGCGCGCCAGGAAACGACGACGTTGCTCATCATCCATAAACGACCAGGCGATAAAGCGACTCTGCTTCTGCCCCTGAGCCATCTCTTTTTTCACCACTTTGACGGCCCCCACGTCGGTTAACGCGCGATACAGCGGCGGCAGATTTTCCCCTTTCGACACCAGCGACGTAAACCACATCACCTGACGGGCAAAGCCTTTACTCTCGGCAATCATCTGCTTGATAAAGGCCACTTCCCCGCCCTCACACCACAGCTCCTGCTGCTGGCCGCCAAAGTTCAGCGCATCATCGCGATCCTGTCCCAGATTGCGGCGTTTGCGCTCGCTACCGGCGCGAGCCGCGGTGGCAGAATCATGGAACGGCGGGTTGCACAGCGTGGCATCGTATTGTTCGTTTTTATGGATCACGCCGTTGAACATCGCCGACGTGTCTTTCTGGCGGCGCAGACGGATCATCCGGTTCAGCGAGGGGTTAGCGCTGAGAATGGCCTGCGCGCTGGCAAACGCCTGCGGATGTGTTTCACTGCCGGTAAAGCGCCAGCCATATTCATGCGCGCCAATCAGCGGATAAATACAGTTTGCGCCAACGCCGATATCCAGAATATTCGCGCCCTTCACCACGTTGCCGTTTTCATCGCTTAACAGATCGCTCAGGTGATGGATATAGTCTGCGCGCCCCGGCACTGGCGGGCAGAGGAAACCTTCCGGAATATCCCACTCTTTTACCGCATAAAAGTGCGCCAGCAAGGCTTTGTTCAGGGTCTTCACCGCCAGCGGATCGGCAAAATTAATGGTTTGCTCGCCAACCGGGTTGAGGGTAATAAAATCGCTCAGCGCGGGGCAGGCCTGACGCAGCGCGTCCAGGTCGTAGCGGCTGTGATGACGGTTACGCGGGTGCAACCCCGGTTTTTGGGTACTCATGACTTTCTCCTGTCCTAGTGCGGCGTAAGATACCCGTTGACGACGGTGCGGTAAATAAGGGAGTCTGAATAACTGCTTATTGATAACAGGTGCGCTATGTATTTTTATCAACCTTCCCAGGGCCATGGGTTACCACACGACCCGCTTAACGCCATCGTAGGGCCGCGACCGATTGGCTGGATTTCATCTGTCGATGCTGAGGGGCGACATAACCTGGCCCCCTACAGCTTCTTCAACTGCTTTAACTATCACCCACCGATCATCGGTTTTGCCAGCAGCGGCTGGAAAGATAGCGTGCAGAATATCGTCGAGACCAAAGAGTTCGTCTGGAACCTGACGACCCGCAGCCTGGCGGTAGCGATGAATGAAACCTCAGCCACCCTGCCTCACGGTGATGATGAATTTACCCGTGCCGGGCTCACCGCTGCGCCAGGCCGGGTCGTCAACGCGCCACGCGTCGCGGAAAGCCCGGTGAACTTTGAGTGCCGGTTATCGCAATGTATTCAGCTCACCGGTGCCGACGGTACCGCGGTGGATACCTGGCTGGTGCTTGGCGAAGTGGTTGGCATTCATATTGATGAATCGCTGCTGGAAAACGGCATCTACCAGACCGCACGCGCTCAGCCGGTGCTGCGCGCAGGCGGGCCTTCTGCCTACTACACCATTGACGAGAGCCATCGCTTTGATTTAATTCGCCCGGACGCCCGTCGCTCCTGATGAAAAACCGCCACCCCGGTGGCAGTTTTTTTCCATCAACGACCTACAATTAAGGTATTCCCTGTTGCTATCAGGAGGGGATGCCATGAACACCTTTCATCGACTTTTTCTCGCCATACTGCTCGTGACCTCCACCACCGGCTGCACCCATCCCACACCCGCTTCTGGCGTACCTTTTCGCCCGGTCGGGACCGTGACGGCCAGCGGTGCCAGCAACCTTGACGATCTTCAGCAGCAGCTTGCCAGCAAAGCGCACAAAGCCGGCGCGATAGCCTTTGTGGTCGACGTTGCCGGTGGGAAAAACAAACTGTTCGGTTCGGCAACGCTGTATGAGTGAGCGGTAATCCCCCTCAACAATGTAAGATTTATGTATAAATAATGAAGAAAATGTAAACAAATGTATTTATTTTTAATGCGATGAGTGATAAAAGATACGCCGATTTGATAATGATTATCACAATCATTATCAACATCATTTAATAAAAATTAAACAACCTGCAGTGGCAAAGGGAGCAAGACGATCCCCGATTGTCATTTTTAAATGGCTTTAAAAAATTATAAGACGCTCATTGATATGGAAAAAAAATCGCACTACCCCGTTCAGTAGCTTTGGTTCTCTCACCTTCTTTACCGGCCTTTGTCTCGGCCTGACGCCTCCCGTTCAGGCCGACGAGGGTAAAGAAAAAAACGCCGGCGATACGTTGGTTGTTGAAGCTCAGGTTCCTTCACTGTATGCCCCAACCCGGTCCGCTGACCCAAAATTCAGTCGCCCAATTGCCGACACCACGCGTACCGTGACCGTGATTTCAGAGCAGGTGCTCAAAGATCAGGGAGCCACCAACCTGACCGACGCACTGAAAAACGTGCCGGGCGTTGGCGCCTTCTTTGCCGGGGAAAACGGGAGCTCATCGACGGGCGACACCATCTATATGCGTGGTGCCGATACCTCTAACAGCATCTATATCGACGGCATCCGCGATATTGGCAGCGTAACCCGCGATACGTTCAATACCGAGCAGGTCGAGGTGATCAAGGGGCCGTCGGGATCCGACTACGGTCGTAGCGCGCCAACGGGCTCGATCAACATGATCAGCAAGCAGCCGCGCCTGGATTCAGGTATTGATGCCTCCGCCAGCGCGGGTAGCGCATGGTATCGACGCGGTACGCTGGATCTTAACGAAGCGATCGGTGAAACCACCGCCGTGCGTTTAAACCTAATGGGTGAAAAAACGCATGACGCCGGGCGTGATAACGTTAAAAACGAGCGCTACGGCATTGCCCCCTCCATCGCGTTCGGCCTGGGGACCGAGAATCGTCTGTACCTCAACTATTTGCACGTTAGCCAGAACAATACGCCAGACGGCGGCGTACCTACCGTGGGCCTGCCGGGCTACTCCGCGCCCAATGCCGCGACCTCCGCGCTGAACAGTTCCGGCAAAGTGGACACCCACAATTTCTACGGCACCCGCTCCGACTACGACGACTCCACCACCGATACGGTGACGATGCGTTTCGAGCATGATTTTAACGACACGACCACTGTCCGCAACACCACCCGCTGGTCGCAGATCAAGCAAGATTACATGATGACGGCGATAATGGGCGGCGCAAGCAACATTGGCCGACCGGACCCGAGTAACGTCAATACCTGGACCTGGACGCGCAACATCAACACCAAAGATGTCAGCAACAAGATCCTCACCAACCAGACCAACCTGACCAACCTGACCTCGAAGTTCTACACTGGCGCCATTGGCCACGATATCAGTACCGGCATGGAATTCACTCACGAGTAGCAAACCAACTACGGCGTTTACCCGTTTACCGCGCCGCCGGTGAATCTGTATCACCCGGATAGCAGCGTTTCGTTAGGCAGCCTGCAACGCAGCGGGGCAAATGCAAACGGCCAGACCGATACCTTCGGGATTTACGCCTTCGATACGCTACAAATTACCCGCAATTTTGAACTCAACGGCGGGATTCGCCTGGATAGCTATCATACCGAGTACGACAGCGCTTCTCTGTGCGGCGGCACCGGGCGCGGCGCTATCGCCTGCCCGGCAGGCGTCGCCAAAAATACCCCGGTCACCACCGTGGATGCCGTCAAGTCGGGCAACCTGGTGAACTGGAAAGCCGGTGCGCTCTACAACTTAACGCAGAATGGCAACGTTTACGTCAACTACGCCATCTCCCAGCAGCCTCCTGGCGGCAGCAACTTCGCGCTGGCGGCGGGTGGTTCCGGCAGCAGCGCTAACCGTACCGATTTCAAACCACAGAAGGCGAAAACCAGCGAAGCGGGAACCAAATGGGAGGTGCTGAACAAGCGTCTGCTGCTGTCCGCCGCCGTTTTCCGCACCGACATTGAAAACGATGTCGAAGCCAACGACGACGGTACCTACTCCCAGTACGGTACCAAGCGTGTAGAGGGCTACGAGCTGTCCATTGCGGGCAACATTACGCCGGAGTGGCAGGTGATTGGCGGCTTTACCCAGCAGCGCGCGACGGTGCGTGAAGGCACCGAGGTGGCGCAGGATCAAAGCGATTCCCTGCCGTACACGCCGGAGCATGCCTTTACATTATGGAGCCAGTACCAGGCGACCGATGCCCTTTCAGTCGGCGCAGGCGCGCGCTATATCGGCAGCATGCATCGTGGCAAAGATGGCGCGGTGGGTACGCCGGACTCTACCGACAGCTACCGGGTTGCGGACGCCAAGCTTGGCTACCGCGTCAATCGCAATCTGGACCTGCAGCTGAACGTTTATAACCTGTTCGATACCGATTATGTCGCCTCTATTAACAAGAGCGGCTATCGCTATCATCCGGGTGAACCGCGCACCTTCGTGCTAACGGCTAACGTTCACTTCTAAGTGATTGTGTGGGGCGAAAGCCCCACTTTTTTCAGGAGACACTGCCATGATGTATCGAATTCCCGGCGTGCTGAGCGCGGACGAGGTACGCGATCTGGTCGCGCAACTCAACCAGGCGCAATGGGTCGACGGCCGAGCGACCGTCGGGGCGCAGGGTGCCCAGGTGAAGAACAATCAACAGGTTGATACACGCAGCGAACGCTACATGACGCTACAGAGCCGCGTGCAGGAAGCGGTCAATCGTCATTCGCTATTTTTTGCCGCCGCGCTGCCAAAAACCCTCTCCAGCCCGCTGTTCAACCGCTACCAGCAGCAGGAGACCTACGGCTTTCACGTCGATGGCGCGGTACGCCAGCATCCCCATAGCGGCTGGATGCGTACCGATCTGTCGGCCACGTTGTTTTTGTCTGACCCGGAAAGTTACGACGGTGGTGAACTGACGATTAACGATACCTACGGCCAGCATGTGGTCAAACTCCCGGCAGGCGACCTCGTCCTCTATCCCTCCAGCAGCCTGCACTGCGTCACACTGGTGACGCGCGGCGTACGGCTAGCGTCATTTATGTGGATTCAGTCGATGGTTCGCGATGACAAACGCCGCGCGATGCTGTTTGAACTCGACCGGAATATCCAGTCGCTCAATAGTCGGCACGGTGAGTCGGAAGAGGCGCTTTCACTGCTCAATCTGTACCATAACCTGCTGCGCGAGTGGTCTGAGATCTAAAGCCTGCCAATATTTCTCAAAATATATGAAGAAGATGGGCGCAGAAAAACTCATGCAGCGGCAGTGCCTGCCGCTTCGCTAGCGCCATTTAAAATGGAAACATAAAAACTTACAATAACCAAAATAATCAGGATATAATCTCAAACACAAGCCATGCAACCAGGCTTTATTACAAATCCATACCGCAACATACAGAGCAATCGGTTATCTTTACAAGTACACTTTTTGGCAAAAAAAGTAGCAAATTGTGCCTTCGGCTGCCCATCTTTCGGCTGATTTACGCCCAACACATTCACACCGCGAATATTTTATTAATAATCAATAAATTAATAATCATTCAATTTTTTTGATCATGGTCATCAATTCTCTTCGATTTATTCCACCCATGAAAAACGTGATACTTATCACATCGACGAAGACATCGTCCCCCGAACGGAACAACCTGCGAGAGATTAATATTATGAAAAACGTTAAATATGCTGTTGCTGCTATCGCCCTGTCAGCCCTGTCTTTTGGTGCTTTTGCTGCCCAACCCGTGACTCAGGCTCAGGCTCAGAAAATGAATGAAATGGGTACCGTGTCCGTTGACGGCGCGACGACTCTGGATGGTATGGAAGCTCAGCTGGCGCAGAAAGCTGCCGCAGCGGGTGCTACCGGCTATGCCATCACCTCTGCTAACACCAACAACAAAGTTAGCGGTACTGCGGTTATCTACAAATAATCGCCACCCTCTGTTATACCCCGTGAGCTGACCTCTCGCGGGTGCTCCAACCCTCATTGAACTTGTTGATACCCTTTTTTGCCCGGCTGCCACGCCGGGCTTTTTTTT
>NZ_LXEU01000082.1 GCF_001654985.1 Kluyvera georgiana ATCC 51603 | reverse complement strand
TTTTTTTTGTCTGGGATCCGGGGGCTGAGAAATAGCACATTGGCACGATATGCCCCCCTCCCCAATGGGGAGAGGGAAACGAGCGATGCTACATATCGTGCTACAGATTCGGGGAATTAATACGCCTGCGCGATGCGGGCCAAACCGGCTTCCAGGGAACTCACTTCACCGGTCGCCAGCAGGCAGCAGGCCATCTGAATTTTCAGCGACTGCGGTACCGGCTCAACGCCCGCCACGCAGCGTTCAATCCACTGGGCGGTCGTTTGCGGATCTTTTGCCATGGGCAGCGCCACTGGCGTATCCGCCTGCTCGCTCTGACGTTCGTTCACCACCCGCGCACCCGCGGCGTCTATCAGGGTAATCTGAGGGCAGCGCAGCGGATTCGCGTACACTTCGCCTTCCGTACCGTGCATCAACAGGCTTCGCCCGCCAATATCACTGAAGAACTTCGCCACTTTTCCCACGTATTCCGGATGCGAAACGCTGGACAAGCGCAGCGCCGCATCTTCAGCGAACGGCGTTGCCAGTTTGGCCAGCGTATGCGCGCTGTTACGCACGCCAAGCTGCCAGCGCAGGTTCAGCTGACGCTCCAGCGGCGGGCAGAGTGCGCCGACTGGAATATAAACGGGCTGATGGCCGTCAAGCTTCGCCTGTGCCTGGCCCGCATGACGGGTAGGTTCAATGCCCATTAGCTCAAAAATAGTTTCCGTAATCACGCGAGTCGGATCTTCACTGACCCCGTGCACTACCACCGGAAAGCCCAGCTTGTGCAGCAGCATCGCTAACAGCGGCGTCAAGTTGGCCTGCTTACGCGCACCGTTATAGCTCGGAATGACTATCGGCATAGGTTTACCTACCGGCGGCGTCAAATGCATCGTTTTCTGCTGCATCGCCTCATAGAAGCCGAGCATTTCCGCCTCACCTTCCCCCTTAATGCGCATCGACAGCAGGATGGCGCCCATTTCCAGATCCGCAACGTCACCATCAAGCATTCGGGTATACAGACCGCGCGCGGTATCATGATCCAGGTCGCGGGCATGATTTTTACCACGACCGATTTCTTTGATGATTTTGCGATAATCCATTTTCTGCTCCTTTGCTCATCGTAGGCCGGCAAGGCGAAGCGCCATCCGACAATGTGCGGCGGCCGCCTGATGGCACTTCGCTAATCAGGCCTACACCGGGCTACCGTTTTTTACGGCGTGAGGGTTTAGCTTTCTGTTTTACTTCCGGCGCTTCCCGACGTTCAATCGGGAAAACCGGTAACGCATCCAGTAAACGCTTACCGTAGTTTTTGGTCAACAATCGCTTGTCGTAGATGATCACTTCCCCCCAACAGCCGTGGCTACGAATTAATCGCCCCACCTGCTGAATCAGGTTAAATGACGCGCTCGGCAGGCTTTGCACCTCAAAGGGATAGCGATTGAGGCTTTTGAGCCATTCCCCCTCGGTGATGACCACCGGGCTGTCGATGGGCGGAAAAGCGATCTTGTGGATGTGCACCTGGCTTAGCAGCTCGCCTTTTAAATCCAACCCCTCGGCAAACGATTGTAGCCCAACCAACACGCTGCGCTCGCCGCTCTCAACGCGCTTGCGATGTAGCTCCACCAGCCGATAGCGCGGCTGGTCGCCCTGCACCAGCAGCATTAGCCGCAGGTCGGTCACGTGCTCAAGGAAACGCTGCATCGCCCGCCCGCTGGCGAACAGCACCAGCATGCCATGGTGTTTCTTACTCTCAACCTGCTCGCGAAAATAGGCCGCCATTTCGGCAATATGCTGCTCTTCGTTTTCCATCAGCGGCTCGTAGCGCATCTGCGGGATCACGATTTTTCCCTGCTCGACGTGGTTAAACGGCGAGTCCAGCGCCACAAAGCGGTCGCCCGCTTTCTCTTTCAGGCCGCTCATTTCCTGCAACCGCGAGAAGCTATTCAATGAGCGCAATGTGGCCGATGTCACCACAATATGCGGCACGCTGCGCCACAGCAGGCGTTCAAGCTGGTCGCTGACGCGAATACCGACGCAGTGGAACCAGACGTGCATCTGCCCATCGCGCACGTCGCGGGTCGCCCACTTGGTGACCGGCGCGCCCGATGCCTGCGAAAGCGACGCCAGACGCCAGAGCTTACTCTGGGACTCAAACATGCCCAGCGCACGGTTCATCTGCAGGATAACCCGGTGCAGACGCACAATATCGTGGCTGCCGGTTTTCTCACTGAGATCGTTTAAGAACAGCTCCGCCAACCCGCGCAGCATTTCCGTGAGCTTAGCCAGGCGCTGACATATCTCCATGACCTCGTCCGGCAGTACCCCCATCGGGAAGCGGTGCTCGGCTTCCTGGGTCGCGGGCAGATACAAATTAAGGATGTTGTTCAGCGACGCAATAAGCTCATACAGTTCTTCACAGTGCGCGGTCAGACGTTCCGGCAATGCCAGCGGCGGCGTGGTTTTTGGGCGGAACTGCTCCATGCATGTCGCCACCAGCTTGCTGAACAGATCGAGCTGTAGCCGGTACCACGGCGCGGTAATTTCGGCGCTCATCTCCAGCGCATCGCGTGCCACGTCCGGCAGGTGGTGGCCTTCATCAAGCACCAGCAGCAGGTTTTTCGGTTCCGGCAGTACCGCTTCGCTCTCCATCGCCGCCATCACCAGCGCATGGTTAGCCACTACCACTTCGGCTTCCTGAATCTCGCGGCGCGCGACAAAAAAGGGGCATTCGCGGTAGTAATGACAGTTACGGTTCAGACAGCTGGCTTTATCTGTGCTGAGCCGCCGCCACAAATCGTCGTCAATGGCGACATCCGTATGATCGCGCAGACCGTCCCACTTATAGCCGTCGAGGTCGCCCTTGAGCTTCGCACAACGCTTCTGTTCTTCCTGGTTGCTCGGCGTCAGCTCATCATCAAGAAACGCGAGCAGATCCTGCTGGTTCGGTTCGGTACTGGCCAGCGCCGCAAGGTTACGCGGGCAGACGTAGCGGCCACGACCGAAGGCGGCGGTAAAACGCAGATCGGGGATAATTTTGCGCAGCAGCGGCAGATCTTTACTGTAGATCTGATCCTGCAGCGCCACGTTGGCGGTGCTGACCACCAGCGTTTTTTGTTCTTCTCGGGCAATCGCAATGCCGGGAATCAGATAGGACAAGGTTTTCCCGACGCCGGTTGGCGCTTCAATCGCCAGGTGCCGCCCTTCTTCCCCGGCAAGCGTTTTGGCGACGTCCGCAATCATCTGCCGCTGCGGCGCACGGGGGATAAAGTCGGGGATCTGTTCCTGAAGCGCCTTGTACCAGGCGGCGATTTGCGCTTTCAGCGCGGCGGTCAAAGCCATGAGAAAACCTGAGATACTGTATAAACAGCCACTATTGTGGCATTTTCTGTACGCTGTCGCAAAAAAGAAAGCCCGGCTTTCGGCCGGGCTCGCAATTTACTGTGCTGCTGCGGGTTTACGCGGGCGACGCGGCGGGCGCGGCTTATCACCAGCCGGTTTTCCCTCCGCACTGCGCGGCCTGGCTTTCGGCGCACCGCCGTCGTTGCGACGCGGCTGCTGACTACGGCCCGCCCCCTGGCCTTGACCCTGGCTCTGACCGCGACCGCGGCCAGCGCCGTTGCCACCGCCACGCTGCTGGCGACCGTTCTGAATCGGCTCGGCCTTAATGGACGGGTCCGGCTCGTAGCCCGGCAGCGCAATACGCGGAATTTCTTTCTTCAGCAGGCGCTCGATATCACGCAGCAGTTTGTGTTCATCGACGCAAACCAGCGACAGCGCTTCTCCGGTCGCCGCCGCGCGGCCTGTACGGCCAATACGATGAACGTAATCTTCCGGCACGTTCGGCAGCTCGTAGTTCACCACGTGCGGCAGCTCTTCAATATCCAGGCCACGCGCGGCGATGTCGGTGGCGACCAGCACGCGAATATCGCCGGATTTAAAATCGGCCAGCGCACGCGTGCGCGCACCCTGCGATTTATTACCGTGGATGGCGGCGCTGCGGATGCCGTCTTTATTCAACTGCTCCGCCAGGTGGTTAGCACCGTGTTTGGTACGGGTAAACACCAGCACCTGTTGCCAGTTGCCTTCGCCAATCATCTGCGACAGCAGCTCGCGCTTACGCTTTTTATCCACCATGTGAACGTGCTGTGTTACCTGCTCGGAAGCGGTATTACGGCGCGCCACTTCAATTTCCAGCGGGTTATGCAGCAGTTTTTCCGCCAGACCTTTAATGTCATCGGAGAACGTTGCGGAGAACAGCAGGTTCTGACGCTTCGCCGGCAGCTTGGTCAATACGCGGCGAATGTCGTGGATGAAGCCCATATCGAGCATACGGTCCGCTTCATCGAGCACCAGAATTTCGACCTGATCCAGCTTCAGCGCATTCTGATGCTCCAGATCCAACAGACGGCCCGGCGTGGCGACCAGCACGTCTACGCCGCCGCGCAGCTTCATCATCTGCGGGTTGATGCTCACGCCGCCGAACACCACCAGCGAGCGGATGTTCAGGTATTTACTGTATTCACGCACGTTTTCGCCAATCTGCGCCGCCAGCTCACGGGTGGGGGTGAGGATCAGCGCACGCACCGGGCGACGGCCCTTCACGTGCGGCTCGCGGGAAACCAGCAGTTGCAACAGCGGCAGAGTAAAGCCTGCGGTTTTACCGGTGCCGGTTTGCGCGCTGGCCATCAAATCACGGCCCTGCAGTACCGCAGGAATCGCCTGCTGCTGGATGGGGGTGGGTTCGCGGTAGCCTTGCTCAGCAACGGCACGCAAAATATCGGGGTTCAGTCCGAGAGAATCAAAAGACATAAGTACTCCACACCCACCCCGACCGCATGCGGTGTAGTTTTCGAGGGGATAAAAAACAGGTAATGACAAAAACCACAATGTCATGAAGGGGCGGAGTGTAGCAGTTTTTGTGATTCACCGCATAAATTATCCCCTTCGCGGTAGAAAACAAGATTATTCACCAGACTGGACAAGCGCAAAAACCCGGCATAATCTTAATCAATCGTTTGATTAACTTTGGTGGTGCCATGACGACCACACCGATAACCAGCAAAGGCGAGCAGGCCAAAAGCCAGCTCATCGCCGCCGGGCTCGCCCAGTTTGGCGAGTACGGCCTGCACGCCACCACCCGCGATATTGCCGCTCAGGCCGGGCAGAATATTGCCGCCATCACCTACTATTTTGGCTCAAAAGAAGATTTATACCAGGCCTGCGCCCAGTGGATAGCCGACTTTATCGGCGAAAACTTTCGCGCCCATGCCGAAGCCGCCGAGCAGCTGTTTGCCCAGCCGCAGCCGGACAGAGAGGCCATGCGCACCCTGATCCTTCGCGCCTGCCAGAACATGATCTTACTGCTGACCCAGGACGATACCCTTAACCTCAGCAAATTTATCTCTCGCGAGCAGCTGTCGCCGACCGCCGCTTACCAGCGTATCCACGATCAGGTCATTGCCCCGCTGCACGCGCACCTGACTCGCCTGATTGCCGCCTATACCGGCTGCGATGCTAACAGTACGCAGATGATCCTCCACACCCACGCCCTGCTGGGCGAAGTGCTGGCGTTTCGCCTCGGGCGAGAAACCATCCTGATGCGCACCGGCTGGACGCAGTTTGACGCCGACAAAGCTGAGCAAATTTTCCAGGTAGTAACCTGCCATATCGATCTGATCTTGCAAGGATTAACGCAAAGGAGCCTCAACTCATGAAAAAACCGGTGGTTCTGATTCTGGCGGTGGTGGTCATCGTCGCGCTGATTGGCGGCGGCACGTGGTGGTACCAGAGTCGGCAAAACAACGGCCTGACGCTCTATGGCAACGTGGATATTCGTACTGTGAATATGAGCTTCCGCGTCGGCGGCCGCTTGCAGTCGTTGACGGTCGACGAAGGCGACGCCATCAAGCAGGGGCAGATCCTCGGTCAACTGGACCAGGCGCCTTATGAAAATGCCCTGATGCAGGCCAAAGCCAACGTCGCGACGGCGCAGGCGCAGTACGACCTGATGATGGCGGGTTATCGGGCGGAAGAAATTGCCCAGGCCGCGGCCTCGGTGAAACAGGCGCAAGCGGCCTATGACTATGCGCAAAGCTATCTCCAGCGCCAGCAGGGGTTATGGAACCGAAAACTGCTGTCAGCCAACGATCTGGAAAACGCCCGCTCGTCCCGCGACCAGGCGTTGGCGACGCTGAAATCGGCACAGGATAAACTCAGCCAGTATCGTGCGGGGAATCGTCCGCAGGAAATTGCCCAGGCGAAAGCCAATCTGGAGCAGGCGCAGGCGCAGCTGGCCCAATCCACTCTCGACCTGCATGACACGGTACTGACCGCCCCCTCTGACGGCACTCTGCTCACCCGCGCGGTAGAGCCGGGCAGCATGCTGAGCGCAGGCAGCACCGTCCTGACCCTCTCCCTCACCCGCCCGGTGTGGGTCCGCGCCTATGTGGATGAGAAAAATCTCAACCAGGCGCAGCCGGGTCGAGAAATTCTGCTTTATACCGACGGCCGCCCGAATAAGCCGTATCACGGCAAAATTGGTTTTGTCTCCCCGACCGCGGAGTTTACCCCGAAGACGGTTGAGACGCCGGATCTGCGTACCGACCTGGTCTACCGTCTGCGTATTATCGTCACCGACGCCGATGACAGCCTGCGCCAGGGGATGCCCGTCACGCTTCAGTTCAACGAAGAACCGCGCCATGAGTGACGGCCAGATTCAGCTACGCGGGCTGGTCAAACGCTTCGCCGGCATGGATAAACCGGCGGTCGCCCGGCTGGACTGCACCATCAACGGCGGCTATGTGACCGGCCTTGTCGGTCCCGACGGCGCGGGGAAAACCACGCTGATGCGCATGCTCGCCGGGCTGCTGAAGCCGGACGAAGGCAGTGCGACCGTGCTCGGGCTGGATCCGATTGCCGATGACAGCGCGCTGCATTCGGTGCTGGGCTATATGCCGCAAAAATTCGGCCTGTATGAAGATTTAACGGTGATGGAGAACCTTAATCTCTATGCCGATCTGCGCAGCGTAACCGGTGACGTCCGCGAGAAAACCTTTGCCCGGCTGTTGGAATTTACCGCACTGGGGCCGTTTACCGGGCGGCTGGCGGGAAAACTCTCCGGCGGTATGAAGCAGAAGCTGGGGCTGGCCTGTACGCTGGTTGGTGAGCCAAAGGTGTTGCTGTTAGATGAACCGGGCGTCGGCGTCGACCCCATCTCACGACGTGAACTCTGGGAGATGGTGCACGAGCTGGCGGGTGACGGCATGCTGATCCTCTGGAGTACCTCGTACCTCGACGAAGCCGAGCAGTGTCAGGACGTGCTGCTGATGAACGAAGGCGAGCTGTTGTATCAAGGGGAACCCACCGCCCTCACCCGCACCATGGCCGGACGCAGCTTCTTAATGCACAGCCCGGCGGAAAATAACCGCAAGCTGCTGCAACGGGCGCTGAAACAGGAGATGGTCAGCGACGGCATGATTCAGGGCCGTTCGGTACGCGTGATCCTCAAAAAATCGGCCACCGCCGAGGCGCTAAAGCAGGCGCCGGGCATGCCTGAACTGGAGATGGAAGAAACCGCGCCGCGATTTGAGGATGCCTTTATTGACCTACTGGGCGGCGCGGGCACATCGGAATCCCCGCTGGGCGCCATTCTCCACACCGTTGACGGCTCGCCGGATGAAACGGTGATTGAAGCCAAACAGCTCACCAAAAAATTCGGCGATTTTGCCGCGACTGACCACGTTAACTTCGCCGTCAAGCGCGGCGAGATCTTCGGCCTGCTGGGGCCGAACGGCGCAGGAAAATCCACCACCTTCAAGATGATGTGCGGTCTGCTGGTGCCCACCTCCGGCAATGCGCTGGTGCTGAACATGGACCTGAAGGTCAGCTCGGGTAAGGCACGTCAGCATCTGGGCTATATGGCGCAGAAATTTTCGCTGTACGGCAACCTCACCGTCGAACAGAACCTGCGTTTCTTTTCCGGGGTGTACGGCCTGCGCGGCCGCGCGCAGAACGAAAAAATCGACAGCATGAGCAACGCTTTCGGCCTGAAAGCCATCGCGCGCCACACCACCGACGCGCTGCCGCTGGGGTTTAAGCAGCGCCTGGCGCTGGCCTGCTCGCTGATGCACGAGCCGGATATTCTGTTCCTCGATGAACCCACCTCGGGCGTAGACCCTCTCACCCGCCGCGAATTCTGGCTGCATATCAACAGCATGGTGGAAAAAGGGGTCACGGTGATGGTCACCACCCACTTTATGGATGAGGCGGAATACTGCGATCGTATCGGCCTGGTCTATCGCGGTAAGCTGATTGCCAGCGGCACGCCGGACAATTTAAAAGCGCAGGCCGCAGACGCGCAGCAGCCGGACCCGACCATGGAACAGGCCTTTATCACGCTGATTAACGACTGGGATAAGGAGCATGCCGATGAGCGCTAAGATGCTGTCCTGGCGGCGCGTGCGCGCGCTGTGCGTGAAGGAGACGCGGCAGATTGTTCGCGACCCGAGCAGCTGGCTGATTGCGGTGGTGATCCCGCTATTGCTGCTGTTTATCTTCGGCTACGGTATTAATCTCGACTCCAGCAAACTACGCGTCGGCGTGCTGCTGGAGCAGCAGAGCCAGGAGGCGCTGGACTTCACCCATACCCTTACCGGCTCACCGTATATTGATGCCGCCATCAGCGATAATCGCCAGCAGTTGATTGAAATGATGCAGGCCGGGCGTATTCGCGGCCTGATCGTCGTACCGGTTGATTTTGATAAGAAGATGGCCCGCGTTGGCGACGACGCGCCGATTCAGGTGATTACCGATGGCAGTGAACCGAACACCGCCAACTTTGTGCAAGGCTACGTTGAGGGTATCTGGCAAATCTGGCAGCAGCAGCGCGCCGAGGATAACGGCCAGGACTTCCAACCGCTTATCGACGTGCAGACCCGCTATTGGTTTAACCCGGCGGCCATCAGCCAGCATTTTATTATTCCCGGCGCGATCACCATTATTATGACGGTTATTGGCGCGATTCTGACCTCGCTGGTCATTGCCCGCGAATGGGAGCGCGGCACCATGGAAGCGCTGCTTTCCACCGAAGTGACCCGCGTCGAGCTGCTGCTGTGTAAGCTGATTCCCTACTATTTCCTCGGCATGCTGGCGATGCTGCTGTGCATGCTGGTGTCAGTGTTTATTCTCGGCGTGCCGTACCGCGGCTCGCTGGTGATCCTGTTTTTCATCACCAGCCTGTTTTTGCTCAGCACCCTCGGTATGGGGCTGCTGATTTCCACCATCACCCGCAATCAGTTTAACGCCGCCCAGGTGGCGCTGAACGCCGCGTTTCTGCCGTCGATTATGTTGTCCGGGTTTATTTTCCAGATAGACAGTATGCCCGCGGCCATTCGCGTGGTGACCTATATCATCCCGGCGCGCTATTTTGTCAGCACCCTGCAAAGCCTGTTCCTGGCGGGTAATATTCCCGTGGTGCTGATGATCAACACCCTGTTTTTAATCGCTTCGGCGGTGATGTTTATTGGCCTGACGTGGATGAAAACCAAACGTCGGTTGGATTGATCATTGTGCTCGTATTTTGCCCGGCGGCGCAACGCTGACCGGGCTGACGAGCCCTGTAGGTCGGGTAAGCGCAGCGCCACCCGACATGAGGACAGCACTATGTTTTATCGCTTATGGACGCTTATCCGCAAAGAGCTACAGTCGCTGCTGCGCGAGCCGCAGACCCGCGCCATTCTGATTATGCCGGTGCTGATCCAGGTGCTGTTGTTTCCCTTTGCCGCCACGCTGGAAGTGACCAACGCCACCATCGCCGTCTATAACGAAGACAACGGCAAGCACGCCGTTGAATTAACCCAGCGCTTCGCCCGCGCCAAAGCCTTCACCCACGTGCTGCTGCTGAGAAGCCCGCAGGAGATCCAGCCAACGCTCGACACCCAAAAAGCATTGCTGCTGGTGCGCTTCCCGGCCGATTTTTCCCGTAATCTCGACACGTTCCATACCGCGCCGATGCAACTGCTGCTCGACGGACGTAACTCCAACAGCGCGCAGATTGCCGCTAATTATCTGCAGCAAATCGTTAAAAACTACCAACAGGAGCTGATGGAGGGGAAAGCAAAGCCGAACAACAGTGAACTGGTGGTGCGCAACTGGTACAACCCGAATCTCGACTACAAGTGGTTCGTGGTGCCCTCGCTGATCGCCATGATCACCACCATCGGCGTGATGATCGTCACCTCGCTGTCGGTAGCTCGCGAGCGCGAACAGGGTACGCTGGATCAGCTGCTGGTCTCCCCGCTCGCCACCTGGCAAATTTTTGTCGGTAAAGCAGTGCCCGCGCTGATCGTCGCCACGTTCCAGGCCACTATTGTGCTGGCCATCGGCATCTGGGCCTATCAGATTCCTTTCGCCGGTTCGCTGGCGCTGTTTTATTTCACGATGGTGATTTACGGGCTATCGCTGGTCGGGTTCGGGCTGTTGATTTCCGCGCTATGTTCAACGCAGCAGCAGGCGTTTATCGGCGTGTTCGTCTTTATGATGCCCGCGATTCTGCTGTCAGGCTATGTGTCGCCGGTCGAGAACATGCCGGTATGGCTCCAGCATTTAACGTGGATTAACCCAATTCGGCACTTTACCGATATTACCAAGCAGATTTATTTGAAGGATGCGAGTCTGTCGATTGTTTGGGGGAGCCTGTGGCCGCTACTGTTTATAGCGGCCACGACGGGATCAGTGGCGTACGCGATGTTTCGCCGCAAGATCGCCTGAGGTTTTTTCTTTCACCAGCAGCGAGAACACGGCTGGACCGGCAAGAATAGCCAGACCGGCCACCGCCAGCAGGTAGTTATTTTGCAGCACGCGCGACAGCAGCCAGACGACAATCATCGCCGCGCCAAAATACCAGGTGGTGGTCAACTCTTCGAGCACATCGGCGACGTCTCGCCAGCGCTGCTCGTGGTGACGCTGTAGCGCCAGCATCAGTAAAACGGTAACGGCATACACGACGCAGAGACCCAGGCCAACGCGCACCAGCGCGCCGCTCATCCAGCCCATCACCAGCACGGCGACGACCAGCAAATGCAACATAATCTGCCAGCAACTTAGCCCCGTTGCGACACGAACTCGTTGTTGCCACTTCATGGCTTCTCTCCTGAAGAATTTTATTTGCTTATTCAGAGTACCCGAGTGTACGGAAAATTCCGTAAATGTGGTGCTTTTTGTGACGTTGGTGTCACTTTTTCGCTCAGGAAGAGAGCAATTTGTCTATTTTTAGCGCAATCAGTGCCACCAGAAACCGGAAAGAATGTCCATCACGCACATTAACAGTCGACGGTAAAATGCAATCACGCTGAGGTATATCATCATCGCGCCCAGCACAATGCAGCGAGGCAGGGTGTAAAATTCGTCGGCGTACAGTTTACGTGCGTAGCCGTGCAGCGTGTCTTTTTCACAACCGGCCGTTACCGCCCATAGCACAACGGTAACGTGGCTGTAGAACCAGCGCGATGGGCAGCTATCCAGCAGGCTGTTTACGGTCATCGCGATCAGCGTACCGCAGACGATCATGATAATAATTTGCCTGACGCTGCCTGGATTCATATCAACGCACCAGCAAAGGCAGGCGCTGACGGCAAACATCGCGCCGGTAATCCCCAGTACGACTACAACTCCCTGCCATGTAAAAAGATTGCCCGAGAAAATGCCCGCCAGCGCAATAAATGCCAGATAAAAAACAACCGCTGCGGCCGTGCTTAATCGACGGAGTGATTCCATTAAATAGTGCCCACCCACGATCAGTAGTAAAAACGCGCCGAAAATAGCGCCGGGGTGAAGCTCAAGCGCAAAAGCCTCGCAGTAGATGACCGTCACCCACGTCAGCGCTGCCGTTGCCCATAAACCGGCGGCGGTGAGCAGCCAGACGCCGATCATCATTTTGGCGGGGATAACGGTGATTTGATGCTGCCGGATGGCGGAGAAGATGGGCATAAGGGGCTTCCGTGTCGATTTGGCTGATGGCTTAATCTGGCACGGTTGCCCATCGGCAAGCTGCTTTTAATGTGCGTTTGGCATCTGAATGAAATCCGAAAAAAATCCCGGAACCAGTCCGGGATCGTTTAACTCACTCAACCTACCTAGCGGCGGTTACCAAAAATCCGCAGCAGCATCAGGAACAGGTTAATGAAGTCGAGGTACAGCGTCAGCGCGCCGAGAATGGCGTATTTACGCAGGTTCGACGAGTCGCGCACGTCAATTTGTTCGCCGATGTTTTTCAGCTTCTGGGTGTCGTAAGCCGTCAGACCGACGAAGATCACCACGCCAATATAAGTAATCGCCCACATCAACGCGTCGCTTTTCAGCCAGAAGTTGACCAGCGAGGCCAGCACGATACCAATCAGCCCCATAAACAGCATGCTGCCGAGGCCGCTTAAATCACGCTGGGTGGTGTAGCCGTAGAGGCTCATGATACCGAACATTCCGCCGGTCACCACGAAGGTGCTGGCGATAGATGAATAGGTGTAGACGATAAAAATGCTCGATAGCGTCAGCCCGGTGAGCGCCGAGTAAAGCATAAACAGCGTGGTCGCCATTCCCGCACTTAAACGCTGCACCATGCCGGAAAGCACGAATACCAGCGCCAGTTGGGCGATGATCAGGCCGAAGAAGGTGATTTTGCTGGAGAAAACAAACATCATCACCGCCGGCGTGTTCGCCGCGTACCACGCAATAAACGCGGTCAGCAGCAGCCCGCAGGTCATCCAGCCGTAAACCTGCGCCATATAGGTTTGCAGGCCGCTACGGGCCTGCACGATTGAATCAGAGCGAGGGAATCGATCCATGACGTTCTCCTGAATTAATGAAAGCCTAAAGTAAGTGTAACGCTACCAACGCTCGGCTGCCTGTTTATCGCTGTCGCGCGCTTCCACCCAACGCTCGCCTTCCGGCGTGGCTTCACGCTTCCAGAAGGGCGCGCGGGTCTTTAGATAGTCCATGATAAATTCACCGGCGTCAAAGGCGCTGCCGCGATGGGCGCTGGTGACGCCGACGAAGACAATTTCTTCGCCCGGCCACATCTCGCCAATGCGGTGAATCACCGTGACGCGGCCCAGCGGCCAGCGTTCACGGGCGGCATCGACGATTTCCGCCAGCGCTTTTTCGGTCATACCCGGGTAGTGTTCGAGGCTCAGCGCCTTCACGCTGTCGCCGAGATTATGGTTACGCACCTTGCCGGTAAACGTCACCACCGCGCCATCTTCATCGCGTTCAGCCAGCCAGGGATATTCATCGCCGACGCTAAAGCGTTCATGACGAACGATAATACGGGTTTCGCTCATTTTAGCCTCCCGTCACCGGCGGGAAAAACGCCACTTCATCACCATCGGTGACCGGATGATCGAAGCTGACCAGCGTTTGGTTCACCGCCGCCAGCAGCTTGCCCTCTTCCAGAGCCAACGACCAGCGCCCTTCCTGCGCGGCCAGATGCTGGCGCACGGCTTCCACATTGGCAAACTCAGGCGCTAGCGCCAGCGAGTCCACGCCCACCAGCTCACGAACCTGAGCAAAAAACAGCACATTAATCATGAGTATCCGCCTTGAAATCGCCCGATTTACCGCCGCTTTTCGCCAGCAGGCGGACCGGGCCAATAACCATATCTTTTTGCACCGCTTTACACATGTCATAGATGGTCAACGCCGCGACCGATGCGGCGGTCAGCGCCTCCATTTCGACACCGGTTTTCCCGGTGAGGCGACAGAGTGATTCGATGCGCACCCGGCTGTGTTCCGGCTCCGCCAGCAGGTTAACTTCCACCTTGCTCAGCATCAGCGGATGACACAGCGGGATAAGGTCCCAGGTGCGCTTAGCCGCCTGAATCCCGGCGATACGCGCGGTGGCGAACACATCGCCCTTGTGGTGGCTGCCTTCAATAATCATCGCCAGGGTTTCCGGCTGCATGGTGACAAACGCTTCAGCGCGCGCTTCGCGGACGGTTTCGGTCTTGGCGGAGACATCCACCATGTGGGCTTCACCCGCTGCGTTAATATGGGTCAGTTGCGACATCGTTTATTTCTTCAGATGAGGGTGGAAGTTACACGGACGGGTACGAGCATCCAGCTGCGGGGCAATAATGTTATCCCACGCGGTGCGGCAGGCTTTGGTCGAACCCGGCATCGCAAAAATCAGCGTCCGGTTGGCCATCCCGGCAACGGCGCGCGATTGCAGCGTGGCGGTACCAATCTCCTCGAAAGAGAGCATGCGGAACACTTCGCCAAAGCCTTCGATTTCGCGGTCAAACAGCGGCTGCAGCGCTTCCGGCGCCTGATCGCCGTCGGTCAGCCCGGTGCCACCGGTGATCAACACCACCTGGACATCGTCGCGGGCAATCCAGGCAGAAACCTGGGCACGAATCTGATAGCGGTTCTCTTTGACGATCGCCTTATCAACAATCTGATGCCCGGCCTCGTGGGCTGCATCGCGCAGGAAGTGCCCGGAGGTGTCGTCCTCCTCGCCGCGACGATTGGAAACAGTAAGAATAGCAATGCGTGTCGGGATAAATTCAGCGCTCACCTGACTCATTTAATAGCTCCTTGATGACGAATTATCCGCCGATATAGGATAAATTCTGGGTAATGCCGGTATTGCCCTGGTGCAGGAAGTGGGTCTGTTTTTTATGCGTCAGGGCTTCGGCAATACGCTCTTCCAACGCCTGCTGCTGGGCGTCGTCGGCCAGCAGTTCGCGCAGATCAACGCCGCCGTCGCCAAACAGGCACAGATGCAGCTTCCCAACGGACGATACGCGCAGACGGTTACAGCTGGCGCAGAAGTCTTTTTCATACGGCATGATTAAGCCGATTTCCCCTTCATAGTCGGGGTGACAGAAGACCTGCGCCGGGCCGTCGCTGCGCTGACGGATCTGATGGATCCAGCCGCGCTTGAGCAGTTCGTCGCGCAGCACCATGCCCGAGATATGGTGCTTGCGGAACAGTTCGCTGCCCTCGCCGGTTTCCATCAGTTCAATAAAGCGGAGTTGAACACGGCGCGGTTTGATCCACGCCAGAAAGGTGTCGAGCTGGTGATGGTTCACGTCGCGCATCAGCACGGTGTTGACCTTCACTTTTTCAAATCCTGCGGTGAAGGCAGCATCGATGCCGTCCATCACCTGGCGGAATTTGTCCTGACCCGTGATGGCGTGAAACTGACGCGCATCAAGGCTATCTACGCTCACGTTGAGTGCCGTCAACCCGGCATCACGCCAGGCAGCAACATCGCGCGCCATGCGATAACCATTGGTGGTCACGGCAATCTGGCGGATAGAGGTGTTTTCTTTTACGGCGGCGATGACGTCGGTAAAGTCACGACGCAACGACGGCTCGCCGCCGGTCAGACGCACTTTTTCGGTGCCCAACGCCGAAAAGGCGCGCGTCACCCGGCGAATTTCGTCCAGCGACAGAAATCCTTTGTTGGTGACCCCATTCGGCTGGTAGCCGTTCGGCAGGCAATAGGTGCAACGGAAGTTGCAGACGTCGGTAATCGACAGGCGCAGATAGAAAAACCTACGCGCAAACGCATCGGTGAGTTGTAAAGCCATAGACACCTTTCCAAATACGGGAGGCGAGATCATTTCTTCCTTCGCCCTGGCAACGGTGTGACCCGTTGCGGCCAAAGCACCTTATTTTTCAACTTAGGCGCAGAGGCTAGAGTGTTTTGTTCAGCCTGTTTTACACAGCGCGCTGAACCAGGTTATGCCGAATAGTAGCGCGAGAATAACAGTTTCGCCATTTTCGCTTTCGCTATATAAACTCATACATAGCGCAATGATCGTGCACTTTCCCTACAGAATACGTAAAAATCACGTTTTTGCATTGATATACGTCATTTTGACCGGTACAGAGCATCGTCTTTTAGAGGTAGTTAGGCTAATGTAAGCGGGTTTTCAGGACATAAGGAAGTAGTATGCGCAATCGCACTTTTGCCGATCTCGACCGCGTGGTGGCGCTGGGCGGCGGTCACGGCCTTGGACGCGTGATGTCATCTCTGTCATCGCTGGGTTCCCGCCTTACCGGTATCGTCACCACCACGGATAATGGCGGGTCTACGGGGCGCATTCGTCGTTCAGAGGGCGGCATCGCCTGGGGCGACATGCGTAACTGTCTTAATCAGTTAATTACCGAACCCAGCGTGGCTTCGACCATGTTTGAGTATCGTTTTGGCGGCAACGGTGAACTTTCCGGGCATAACCTTGGAAACTTGATGTTAAAGGCGTTAGATCACCTGAGCGTACGCCCTTTAGAGGCGATCAATTTAATCAGAAACCTACTGAAAGTTGAGGCGTCTTTAATCCCGATGTCCGAACAGCCGGTCGATTTGATGGCAATCGATAGCGAGGGGCATGAAATCTATGGCGAAGTGAATATCGATCAGCTGACGCTGCCGCCGCAGGAGCTGATGCTGACCCCGTCAGTGTCCGCTACCCGCGAAGCGGTACAGGCCATCGCCGAAGCCGATTTAATTCTCATCGGGCCCGGTAGTTTCTACACCAGTCTGCTGCCAATCCTGCTGCTACCAGATATCGCTCAGGCCATGCGCCGCACGCCTGCGCCGATGGTCTACATCGAAAACCTGGGTCGCGAGCACAGCCCGGCGGGCAACCTGACGCTCGCTGACCGCCTTCATCTGCTGGAGCATTACATTGGCAAACCGGTAATTGATGCCGTGATTGTCGGTCCGAAAGCAGACATCAGTGGCACAGAGGGTAAATTGGTTATCCAACAGCCGCTGGAGGCCAGCGACATACCGTACCGCCACGATCGCACCCTGCTTCGTGCGGCTCTGGAAGAGGCGCTTCAGGCCTTTGGCCGCGTTTCCTTAAAATCTTAAGGTTGTCTTAAAATAGAACGGGCAGCATAGCGAGCATCAATCTTCTTAGGTTACCGTTATGCTTCGCCTGTTACGTAAACGTCCCGTTGTCAGTCGTCTGACCTACATTATTCTGTTCGCGCTGTATATTGCTCTGGCGCTGAACGTCGTTTTTTATCGTCAGGCCTTTAGCCTGCTGCCGGTAGACAGCCTGCACAATACCCTCGTATTCCTGAGCATGCCGGTAGTCGCTTTTGCGGTGATGGCAATTTGTCTGGCGATTGCGTCGGTTATTCGACTTGAGAAGGTCCTCGTCACGCTGTTTATTCTGCTCAGCGCCAGCGCACAGTATTTTATGAAGAATTACGGTGTGATTATTGACCGTTCAATGATCACCAATATCTTCGATACCACACCCGCCGAGAGCTACGCGCTGCTCTCTGGTCAAATGATTGTCGTGCTGGGTTTAACCGCCCTGCTGTTTATTGCCCTGGCGTGGTGGATTAAAATTAAACCGGCGGCAAATCTGTGGCGTGGCGCATTAATGCGCGTCGGTACCGTCCTGGCTTCAGCACTGTTAATCGTGCTGGTTGCAGGCCTGTTTTATAAAGATTACGCCTCGCTGTTCCGCAATAATAAAGAGCTGGTGAAATCGTTGAACCCATCAAACAGTATTGTGGCGCTCAACTCCTGGTATTTTCACCACAAGATGGACAACCTGCCGTTGGTAAAAATCGGTGAAGACGCGCAGCAAAAAGCCGTCATGAAAAACGGTCCGCGTAAGAACTTAACGATTATTGTTCTTGGGGAGACCTCGCGCGCCGCAAACTTCTCGCTGGGCGGTTACGATCGCGACACCAACCCACTGTTAGCGAAAGATAACGTGGTCTATTTCCCGAAAACCACCTCTTGCGGTACAGCAACGGCGGTTTCGGTTCCCTGTATGTTCTCCAATATGCCGCGAGCTCGCTATGATGAGTCTTTAGCCCATCATCAGGAAGGCCTGCTCGATATTATTCAGCGCGCGGGAATTCAGGTGCTGTGGAACGACAACGACGGTGGTTGTAAAGGCGCCTGTGACCGCGTACCGCATCAGGATATGACGGCGATGAAGTTACCGGGCCAGTGCATTGACGGCGAGTGCTATGACGACGTGCTGTTCCACGACTTAGAAAAAACCATCGACAGCATGCAGGGTGACGGCGTGATTGTGCTGCACACCATCGGCAGCCACGGCCCGACCTATTACAACCGTTACCCACCGCAGTTCCGTCGTTTTACGCCAACCTGCGATACCAGCGAAATTCAGTCTTGTTCTCAGGAACAGCTGAAAAATACCTACGACAACACCATTCTGTACATCGATTATATTGTCGATAAAGCGATTAAACTGCTGCAATCAAAGCAGGATAAATTTACCACCAGCCTGGTTTATCTTTCCGACCACGGCGAGTCGTTAGGTGAAAATGGCGTTTATCTGCACGGCTTACCGTATTCTATTGCGCCAGAAACGCAAAAACATGTGCCGATGCTGTTATGGTTATCCGATGATTATCAAAAACGCTATGGCGTGAACTACGATTGCCTGCAAAAACAGGCCAAAGAAAATGACTATTCACAGGATAATCTGTTCTCTACCGTACTGGGTATGACCGGCGTAGAGACAAAGGAATATCATGCAGCGGATGATATATTAGCGACCTGCAAATAGAGGCAAACAGATGAAAATATTAGTCGTTGAAGATGACACGCTGTTACTGCAGGGGCTGATTCTGGCCATGCAGAGTGAAGGATACGCCTGCGACGGTGTTGCCACCGCGCAGCAAGCGGCGCTGAGTCTTGCCAATGGCCACTATAGCCTGGTGGTATTGGATCTTGGTCTGCCGGATGAGGACGGGCTGCATTTTCTGCATCGCATGCGTCAGGAAAAAATGAGCACCCCGGTACTGATTCTGACCGCCCGCGATACCCTGGAAGACCGCGTCAGCGGCCTGGATACCGGTGCCGACGACTATCTGATCAAACCCTTTGCGCTCGAAGAGCTCAATGCCCGCATTCGTGCGCTGCTGCGCCGTAATCTCAATCAGGGCGATAACGAGGTGACGGTCGAAAATCTGCGCCTTAACGTCACTCGCCGCCAGGTCTGGCTGGACGGCGAACTGCTGGAGCTGACGCCTAAAGAGTACGCCCTGCTCTCCCGCCTGATGCTCAAGGCCGGCAGCCCGGTGCACCGCGAGATTCTCTACAACGATATCTACAACTGGGATAATGAACCGGCGACCAACACGCTGGAAGTGCATATCCACAATCTGCGTGACAAAGTGGGTAAAGCCCGTATTCGTACGGTGCGCGGCTTTGGCTACCAACTGGTTAATTCCAGCACGACGGAGTAACGCATGGCGATGTTCTCCGTTCGTCAATGGCCGATGCGCCACCAGCTGCTGCTGGCGATTGGCCTGATTCTGATCGTATTCCAGCTTATCAGCGTGTTCTGGCTCTGGCATGAGAGTAAAGAGCAGATCGAGCTGGAAGTGGCGATGCTGATCCACAATCACAACAACGTGAAACATATCCGCCACGAGGTTCGTGAAGCAATCGCCAGCCTGCTGGTGCCAAGCGTGGTGATCATCGGGCTGGCGCTGTATCTGTGTCTACAGGCGGTCAAACGTATCACTCGCCCGCTGGCTGACCTGCAACAAGAGCTGGACCGCCGTACCCCGGGGAATTTACAGCCCATTTACCTGCAGCAGACCACCGTTGAGGTTGAAGCAGTCACTAAGGCTATCAACCAACTTGTGGAAAACCTGACCCAAACGCTCGATCGTGAACGCCTGTTCACCGCCGACGTGGCCCATGAGCTACGTACCCCGCTGGCGGGGCTGAAACTGCATCTGGAGCTGCTGGAGAAAACCCAGAAACTGAGCCTTGCGCCGCTGATTCAGCGTCTGGATCAGATGACCGAAAGCGTGGCACAACTGCTGCTGCTGGCGCGGGTCGGCCAGTCGTTTTCAGCGGGAAGCTATCAGCAGGTGAATTTGCTGAGTGATGTGCTGGAACCGCTTAAAGATGAGCTGGAAACGATGCTGGAGGTTCGGGCGCAGAAGTTAGTCATTGCCGAGCCAACGCCCACGGTAACCGTTGCCGGTGATGCAACGCTGCTGCGCCTGATGGTTCGCAATCTGGTGGAAAATGCGCATCGCTACAGTCCACAATCAACCACCATTACGCTTTCGCTGGTGAAAGACAGCAAACCGATGTTGATTGTGCAAGATGAAGGTCCAGGAATAGATGAGTCGAAGGTGGGCGAACTTAGTCAGGCCTTTGTCCGCATGGACAGCCGCTATGGCGGCATTGGCCTCGGGTTAAGCATCGTGACACGCATTGCCCAGCTGCATGAAGCCGCATTCTTCCTGCAAAACCGCGAGGACACCACCGGAACGCGGGCATGGATAGAGTTTTTACCGACAAAGCGCTAAAACGCCTCAGTAGGTCAGCACCCAGTGGCTCAGGAAGCCGGCAACGATGGCAACGGAGACGAGTAAGGTAAATAACTGCTGGAAATTCAGATTCGACATGACGCTACCCCTAATGATTTTACGGATAGTATCAGCAGAATAGATTAAGTGAACCTTAAGGCAGGTTGCGGGCTCGTGATGGCTGCCGCAATTTAGATAAATAATGCCCGATACGTCACAGTAGGCCGGATAAGGCGCTTGCGCCGCCATCCGGCACCTGTGCCGAATGGCCCGATAGCGCTAACGTTTATCAGGCCTACTCGTCGATATTTTCGCGGCGGATCACGACGTCGCGATAAACAGCTCGCGCAGCTGGTGCAGGCGATCGCGAATTTCTGCGGCTTCTTCAAACTCGAGGTTCTGCGCGTGTTTCAGCATCTGAGCCTCCAGCGTTTGAATCTGCTGCTGGAGCGCCTTCGGCGTCAGCGCCTGCACATCCGGCTCAACGATTGGCGACGCAGAACGAGACTTGCCGCGGCCCTTCGCTTTCGTCTTCGCCAGCCCTTCACCCATTGCCAGAATATCGACAACGTCTTTGACCAGCCCCTGCGGCACGATGCCGTGCTCTTCGTTGTAGCGCTCCTGCTTCTCGCGGCGGCGTTCCGTTTCGCCAATGGCCTTCGCCATCGATGGGGTAATCTTGTCGCCGTAGAGAATGGCTTTACCGTTGATGTTACGCGCGGCGCGGCCAATGGTCTGAATCAGCGAGCGTTCCGAACGTAGGAAGCCCTCTTTGTCGGCATCGAGAATGGCCACCAGCGAGACTTCCGGCATATCCAGGCCTTCACGCAGCAGGTTGATCCCCACCAGCACGTCAAACTCGCCCAGACGTAAATCACGAATGATCTCCATACGTTCGACGGTGTCGATATCGGAGTGCAGGTAACGTACGCGTTCACCGTGTTCTTCGAGATATTCCGTCAGGTCTTCCGCCATGCGTTTGGTCAGGGTCGTCACCAGCACGCGTTCGTTGATAACCGAGCGCTTGCGAATTTCTGACAACAGGTCATCCACCTGAGTCGCCACCGGGCGTACCTCAATCAACGGGTCAAGCAGCCCGGTTGGACGCACCACCTGGTCGATAACTTCGCCGCCGGATTTCTCCAGCTCGTAGTTACCCGGCGTTGCTGAAACATAGATGGTTTGCGGCGCCAGCGCTTCAAATTCTTCGAACTTCAGCGGGCGGTTGTCGAGCGCCGACGGCAGACGGAAGCCGTACTCAACCAGCGTCTCTTTGCGCGCCCGGTCGCCGCGGTACATGCCGCCAATTTGCGGAATGGTAACGTGCGATTCATCGATCACCAGCAGACCGTCAGCCGGCAGATAATCGAATAAGGTCGGCGGCGGTTCACCCGGCCCGCGCCCGGAAAGGAAGCGCGAGTAGTTTTCAATGCCCGAGCAGTAGCCAAGCTCGTTCATCATTTCAAGATCGAACTGGGTACGCTGGCTCAGACGCTGCTCTTCGAGCAGCTTGTTGTTGTCGAGCAGCACCTTGCGGCGCTCTGCCAGCTCAACCTTGATATCTTCCATCGCCTGGACAATGCGCTCACGCGGCGTGACGTAGTGCGATTTCGGGTAGATGGTGAAGCGCTGAATGGTTGACTCGACGTGCCCGGTTAGCGGATCGAACAGCGAGAGGCGCTCGACCTCTTCATCAAACAGCTCAACGCGCAGCGCCAGATCGTCAGACTCTGCCGGGAAGATATCAATCACCTCGCCGCGTACGCGGAAGGTCGCGCGCTGGAACGCCTGATCGTTGCGGGTGTACTGCAGCTCAGCCAGACGACGCAGGATCGAACGCTGGTCGATAATCATGCCGACCGTCAGGTGCAGCATCATTTTCAAATAGAGATCGGGATCGCCCAGGCCGTAAATCGCCGACACCGATGCCACCACCACCACATCGCGGCGTTCGAGCAGCGCTTTGGTGGCGGACAGACGCATCTGCTCAATATGTTCGTTCACCGAGGCGTCTTTTTCGATAAACGTGTCTGAGCTGGGAACATAGGCTTCTGGCTGGTAGTAATCGTAGTAGGAGACAAAATACTCCACCGCGTTTTCCGGAAAGAATGCCTTCATTTCGCCATAGAGCTGGGCGGCCAGCGTTTTGTTCGGCGCCAGCACCATCGTCGGACGCTGCAGATCGGCAATGACGTTGGCCACGGTAAAGGTTTTTCCCGACCCGGTTACGCCCAGCAGCGTCTGGTGCGCCAGGCCATCCTCCAGCCCTTCTTTCAGGCGTGAGATGGCCAGCGGCTGGTCGCCGGAAGGACTGAACGCGGAATGCAATTTAAAGGGTTTACTCATGGGCAACGCTACCTGATAACGGATGGGTCGGGCTGGAGATTAATTCTACTCGCCGCCTGCCAAATTGCCAATAAAAAACACTGGATATAAAAACAGTAATCCATTATCGTATTTTGAGCAAAACAGGTTGCGGCATGCGTCACAGGCGAAAATTTATCCTCTGACAACATAAAACACCACTCGAACCGGGTTATCCCCAGAACTTTTTCTCTTTTAACATTTGTCAATATCGGTCATGAAAGTTTTATGGCAATCCGCAGCACTTTTTATTACGCCATTGCTTTTATGTATCTTATTGATTATTAATAAAAAGATAGAAAAGCCGCCTTTCGCATCAATTCAGGCGCAGGCCGCATGTTCTCTCGTTTACCGCTAGTTTTCTAACTCTAATACACAGGGTTATCCACAGGAATAGTGGATAACTGCCGCTAGCCCCTATCCCTCGCCACCCGGCGGTTTGCGCAACTTCCTGTCAACGTGAAATCAAAAAAATATTTTCTCGCCAATTTTGATATGCATCAGCGAAAAAGCACACGCGTTTTATCCATAACAGTGTGCTTTTCCTTACGTTTTCTGCGGGTTATAGCTTACGAATGAAGATAGCCCGCGAGAGAAAAAACAGAATAAAAAAGCGGTCTATAACGCGCTCAAATCGAGATAGCCGCCAAGGGGCCGATCGTCAACCGACTCGCCAAGCCATGGAATTTCACCCAGCATCGGGGCTGGCAGCATTCTCTGGAGGGTGCAGAGATACTCAGCGTGGCGACGTCCCGGCGGAACGACATCATTAGCAATCCAGCCAGCCAATCGCAGACCGGCCTGCTGTACTGCCTGAGCGGTTAGCACGGCGTGGTTGATACAACCTAGCTTTACGCCAACGACCAGAATAACCGGCAACTGCTCGTCACGAACCCAGTCGGCGAGCGTCAGCGTGGGCGAGAGCGGCGTGAACCAGCCGCCAGCGCCTTCCACCAGCACCCAATCGGCCTGCGCCTCTAAGGCACGCAACCCCGCCGATAGCACGCTGGCCTCAATAGGCCGCTGTTCATCGGCGCTCACGATATGCGGTGACGTGGGTTCCGCAAAGGTATAGGGGTTCACCTCTTCATAGCGCAGCGGTAGTACGCTGTTACGCTGGAGCGCCAGCGCATCGCTGTTGCGCAACCCCTCGTCGGTCATTTCACTGCCCGACGCCACCGGCTTATAGCCCACGGCGCAACGCCCCAGCAGGCGTGCGGCCTGCAATAGTGCAGTGCTGGCAACGGTTTTCCCGACTTCCGTATCGGTTCCGGTTACATAAAAACGTTCAGTCACGTGTGATGATTCCTGTGAAAAGATGGTAGGTCAGCGGACAAGCGCCCCCCAGCTTCGGCCACGCCAGCTGGAGCTGCTGGAGCCTGCCGCGGGTGAGCGGCTGGCGGCTGCGCCCTTGATGAAGGTGCGTTGCGCCAATCCCCTTTAACGAGCGCATCGCGCTCAGCGCATCGGGGAAAGAAAGGATGATGGAGGTGGCCTTGCTATAGCCAGAATAGGCCGCCAGCGCCTCGCGCAGCGTCGCTTCAGGCAGGAAGCGATTGGCGTGCGGGAGGCTGTCGAGTGCCTGCCACGCCTGATTCAACTCTGGCAGCGAACCGGCCGTCAGCGTGGTAAATGCCAGCGTGCCGCCGGGGGCGAGCTGGCGATAAAGCCCAGCCAGCGCCGCACGCAGGTCGCTGCACCACTGAATAGCCAGATTGCTCCACGCTAAATCAAAGCCGCCGGCGGGCAGCGGAATATCTTCAATATCCGCCAGCAGGTACGCATCCGCCGCCTGCTGTAAACGCGCCTGCTGCAGCATCTCCGCCGAGAGATCCAGTGCGGTAACGTGGCTGCCCTGCTCGCGCCAGTAGCGGCTGTAGCTCCCCGGCCCACAGCCGGCGTCGAGTACGCGGGGAAACGCCCGCGCCGGCAGCTGGGACAGCAGCTGCGCGGCGCTAAGACGCTGTAACTCGTCGTGTTGCTGATAAGAAGACGCCGCGCGGCCAAACGCCGCGGCGACCGCCTGTTTATCCACGCTCGCCATGCAAAACCTCCAGCAGATGAGCAATGTCCTGCGCGTCATGCGCGGCAGTGAGCGTCAGGCGCAAACGCGCGGTGCCAGCGGGCACCGTCGGTGGACGAATAGCCGTCACCCAGCAGTCCTGCGCACGTAAGCGTTCGGCTAACCGCAGCGTGTCTGCGTTATCACCGACGATCAGCGGCTGAATGGCGCTCTGCGAGCCGCTCAGTTCGTAGGCCAGCCCTTGAGCTCCATGGCGAAACGCCGCAATATGCTGGGCCAGAATGTCACGCCGCTGTTGGCCGTCATCGCTCTGAATGACCGCCAGCGCCGCCTGTAACGCTTGCGCCTGGGCAGGCGGCATCGCGGTGCTGTAAATCAGGTGGCGGGCGAACTGGATGAAATAGTCGGCGACCGCCTGGCTGCAAAGCACCGCCGCGCCGCTGAGGCCAAAGGCTTTGCCGAAAGTCACCACCAGTAGCTCCGGCTTAACGCCCTGCTGAGAGCAACTGCCGCGTCCATTTTCACCGACTACGCCAATACCGTGCGCATCGTCGACCATCAGCCACGCATCGGCGGCGCGCGCCGCGGCGGCAACCT
>NZ_LXEU01000081.1 GCF_001654985.1 Kluyvera georgiana ATCC 51603 | reverse complement strand
GGCAACCTCGGCCAGCGGCGCGCTGTCGCCGTCCATACTGAACACCCCTTCCGTCACCACCAGCTGTTGCCCCTCAACGGGGGCAGCCAGCAGCCGGGCAAGATGTTGGACGTCGTTATGCTGAAAACGCCGCAGCTGCGCGGGACTCAGGGTTGCGGCCTCCAGCAGCGAAGCGTGGCTCAGGCGGTCGGCGACGATACGATCCTCGCGTCCGGCCAGGGCGGCAATCACCGCCTGGTTGGCGGCAAAACCGGAGATAAACAGCAGCGCGCGCTCATAGCCGAGCCAGTCCGCCAGCTGTGCTTCCAGGCGCAGATGCGCCTGGTGGTAACCGGTGACATGCGCGGAGCCGCCGCTGCCAACGCCGTAACGTTGTGCCCCGTCCTGCCAGGCGCGAATCACCTGCGGGTGCTGGCTAAGGCCCAGATAATCGTTGCTGGAAAAATTGCGGTAACGGCGTCCTTCGCACGTCAGCCAGCGCCCTGCCCCCTGCGCCAGCGGCTGGCGCTGACGAAAGGCCTGCGCTTCACGGCGTTCGGCGACGGCACGGTCGATTCGCTGCTGCCAGCTCATACCGCCGCCGCGTTGTAATAATCGTCTGTATCCGGCGTCATCAGCGCCTGCTCGAGACGCTGCTGCTGCTCGTTGTCTCCGGCGGTGACCGTGGTTTGCTGCGGGTTCAGCCCCAGCTTGCGGAACAGCTGTAAGTCTTTATCTTCTTCCGGGTTTGGCGTCGTCAGCAGCTTGCAGCCGTAGAAGATAGAGTTAGCGCCCGCCATAAAGCACATGGCCTGCGTCTGCTCGTTCATCTGCTCGCGCCCCGCGGACAGACGCACGTGCGAGGTCGGCATCATGATGCGCGCCACGGCAATCGTGCGAATAAAATCAAAGGCATCAACGTCTTCGTTATCGGCCAACGGTGTACCTTTCACCTTCACCAACATGTTGATCGGCACGCTTTCCGGCGGCGTCGGCAGGTTGGCCAACTGGAGCAGCAGACCGGCGCGGTCGGTGACCGTTTCACCTAGCCCGACGATGCCGCCGGAACACACTTTAATCCCGGCTTCGCGCACTTTATCCAGGGTATCGAGACGTTCCTGATAGCTGCGGGTGGTGATGATGTTGCCGTAGAACTCCGGCGAGGTATCGAGGTTGTGGTTATAGTAGTCCAGCCCCGCCGAGGCCAGACGCGCCGCCTGGCTGTCGGAGAGCGTCCCGAGCGTCATGCAGGCTTCAAGCCCCATCTCTTTGACGCCCTGCACCATCTGCTCAAGATACGGCATATCGCGCTCGTGCGGGTTTTTCCACGCCGCGCCCATACAGAAACGCGTGGAGCCCGCCAGCTTGGCTTTGCGCGCCGACTCCAGCACCTGTTCTACTTCCATCAGACGCTCGCTCTCCAGCCCGGTTTTATAGCGTGAACTCTGCGGGCAGTACTTACAGTCTTCCGGACAGGCGCCGGTTTTAATCGACAGCAGCGTACTCACCTGTACCTGCTGAGGGTCAAAATGTTGGCGGTGGACCTGCTGCGCTTCAAACAGCAGTTCCAGCAGCGGTTTTTCGAAAAGGGCGGTGACCTGCGACATTGTCCAGCGTAAAGGGTGAGCCATTGGCTTCTCCGGGGGTTTTGTTAATTTTCGGTTCGGTTTATACTCGTAAACCTAAAACTTTTCAAAATGGTTTACAAGTCGATTATGACAACGGACGATCTCGCCTTCGATAGCCGCCATATCTGGCATCCCTACACCTCCATAACCGCACCGTTACCGGTTTATCCGGTGGTTTCCGCCGAGGGCTGCGCGCTTCAGCTTGCCAGCGGCGAGCGTCTGGTCGACGGCATGTCCTCCTGGTGGGCGGCGATTCATGGTTACAATCACCCGCGTCTGAACGCGGCGATGAAAACGCAGATTGACCAGATGTCGCACGTGATGTTTGGTGGGATAACCCACCCTGCCGCGGTGGCACTGTGCCGGAAGCTGGTGGCCATGACGCCCGCGCCGCTGGAGTGCGTGTTCCTCGCCGATTCCGGGTCGGTGGCGGTTGAAGTGGCGATGAAGATGGCGCTGCAGTACTGGCAGGCCAAAGGCGAGTCGCGTCAGCGTTTCCTCACCTTCCGTAACGGCTACCACGGCGATACCTTCGGCGCGATGTCGGTCTGCGATCCGGATAACTCCATGCACAGCCTGTGGAAGGGGTATCTGCCGGAGAATCTGTTTGCCCCCGCGCCGCACAGCCGCTTTGACGGTGAGTTCGACGAGTACGATATGGTGGCGTTTGCCCGCCTGATGGCCGCTCATCGCCACGAGATTGCCGCGGTGATCCTCGAGCCGGTAGTTCAGGGCGCGGGCGGCATGCGGATGTATCATCCGGAGTGGCTCAAACGCATCCGCAAGATGTGTGACCGCGAGGGGATCCTGCTGATTGCCGACGAAATTGCCACTGGTTTTGGCCGTACCGGCAAGCTGTTCGCCTGCGAGCACGCGGGGATCAGCGCCGATATTCTGTGCCTGGGTAAAGCGCTCACCGGCGGTACGTTGACGCTGTCGGCCGCCGTCACCACGCGCGAGGTGGCGGAAACCATCAGCAACGGCGAAGCGGGCTGCTTTATGCACGGGCCGACGTTTATGGGCAACCCGCTGGCCTGCGCGGTGGCGACGGAAAGCCTGGCGCTGCTGGAAAGCGGCGAGTGGCAGATTCAGGTGGCCGCCATTGAGCAGCAGCTTAAGCGCGAGCTGGCCCCCGCCGCCGACGCGCCGCTGGTCGCCGATGTGCGCGTGCTGGGCGCGATCGGCGTGGTCGAAACGCGTTACCCGGTCAACATGGCGCAGCTTCAGCGATTCTTTGTTGAGCAAGGCGTCTGGATTCGACCATTTGGCCGCCTGATCTACCTGATGCCGCCGTACCTGATTACCCCGCAGCAGCTGACGCGTCTCACCCGCGCGGTGTGCCTCGCGGTTGAACAGGAAACATTTTTTATCCAATAAGCAGCGGTAATCTGCCGCACTAACCGCTACACTCCTTTGTTAATCAGTAGATTAACAAAGGAGGCAGTTGATGAAATTAGTCAGCCACGACCTGCGTGACGGCGAGAAACTTCCCCAGCGCCAGGTATTCAATGGGATGGGCTACAACGGGGAAAATATTTCGCCGCATCTGGCCTGGGACGATGTGCCAGCCGGAACCAAAAGCTTCGTTGTGACCTGCTACGATCCGGATGCACCGACCGGCTCCGGCTGGTGGCACTGGATTGTCGCCAACCTTCCGGCCGACACCCGCGAGCTGCCCACTGGCGCAGGCTCCGGCCTCGTTGGCCTACCGGTCGGCGCGCTGCAAACCCGCACCGATTTTGGTAAAGCAGGCTACGGCGGCGCAGCGCCGCCAAAAGGCGAAACGCATCGCTATATCTTTACCGTCCACGCGCTGGATATCGACAAAATCGACGTTGACAAAGGCGCCAGCGGCGCGATGGTGGGCTTTAACGTCCATTTCCACAGCCTCGGCAGCGCGAGCATTACCGCACTGTTCAGCTAACCGCCCGCCAAACGTATTCAGCCCTGCCGGGAAACCGTGCGGGGCTTTTTTATTGCAGATGTAATTTTCTAACGAAAAAAGGGCCGATGGGAAAAGTAGAAGGGGCAGGTGAGTCTGGCGCAAAAATAGCTTGTGAATGAGATCACAATTTAAAAACAAACACGCCAACATAAAAGGTGATTTCAATCACAAAAAGTAGCGAAACAGGGCGGGGAATTTAACGTTGTAGCAGACTTACAGCCTATTTATGTGATCAATATCACCATAAATACCCTATAACACCGCTCTTGATAGTGATACGCATCACAAAAAACCCTCGGGGTACGCGAGACGAAAACGGCGTGATAGAGTCGATTTTGCATACAGAACGACTGGCTGGTTTTTGGCGAAACCAGCACAACTATTACGCGCGCAACATCTGACGCGCACCACGAGGGGTGTTTTTATGTTATCACCAGATATCAAGGTCAAGGTACAGAATTTTGGCCGCTTCCTCAGCAATATGGTGATGCCCAATATTGGCGCATTCATTGCCTGGGGTTTAATTACCGCACTGTTTATTCCTACCGGCTGGTTGCCGAACGAGACGCTGGCTAAGCTGGTCGGCCCAATGATCACCTATCTGCTGCCGCTGTTAATCGGCTATACCGGGGGTCGTCTCGTTGGCGGCGAGCGCGGCGGCGTGGTCGGCGCGATCACCACCATGGGGGTGATTGTCGGCGCCGATATGCCGATGTTTATGGGCGCGATGATCGCCGGTCCGCTGGGCGGCTGGGCCATCAAACGCTTTGACCGCTGGGTTGATGGGAAGATCAAAAGCGGCTTCGAGATGCTGGTCAACAACTTCTCTGCCGGGATTATCGGCATGCTGCTGGCGATGCTCTCCTTCCTGGCGATTGGGCCAATGGTGGAGCTGCTGTCGAAAGCGCTGGCGACCGGCGTCAACGTCATGGTGCAGAACAACCTGTTGCCGCTGACCTCTATTTTTGTCGAGCCGGCCAAAATCCTGTTCCTCAATAACGCCATCAACCACGGTATCTTCTCACCGTTGGGTATTCAGCAGGCGACGGAAACCGGTAAGTCTATCTTCTTCCTGATTGAAGCTAACCCGGGTCCGGGTCTGGGGATCCTGCTGGCGTACATGTTCTTTGGCAAAGGCAGCGCGAAGCAGTCCGCAGGCGGCGCGGCGATTATTCACTTCTTCGGCGGGATTCACGAAATTTACTTCCCGTACGTCCTGATGAACCCACGCCTGATTCTGGCGGTGATCCTCGGCGGGATGACCGGCGTCTTTACCCTGACGCTGTTCAACGCGGGCCTGGTCTCTCCGGCTTCTCCGGGTTCTATTTTTGCCGTCCTGCTGATGACGCCGAAAGCGTCGCTGATTGGCGTCGTGCTGTCTATTCTGGCCTCCACGCTGGTTTCCTTCCTCACTGCGTCGATGCTGCTCAAACGCGTTCGCGTGGGTGATGAAGAGAGCAACGGTCTGGCGGAAGCCACCCGTCGCATGCAGAGCCTGAAGCAGCAGTCAAAATCCGGCGCTAAACCGTCCGGCGAGCTGCCACAGCCCGCTCCGGCGCTGGATTTGGCGAAAGATCTGCACCACGTGCGTAAAATCATCGTCGCCTGCGATGCCGGGATGGGCTCCAGTGCGCTCGGCGCGGGCGTGCTGCGTAAAAAGGTAAAAGATGCCGGTCTGAGTCATATTTCAGTGACTAACTGCGCCATCAACAGTTTGCCGGACGATGTCGATCTGGTGATCACCCATCAGGATCTTACCGAACGCGCCATGCGTTTTGCACCGCAGGCGATGCACATGTCGCTGAGCAATTTCCTCGACAGCGGCCTGTACACCGATTTAACCACCCGTCTGCTGGCCGCTAAGCTGCCGCCTGCGGCGAACGACAGCCGCCTGATTAACCAGACGATTATCGCCGCCAACGACGATGCATTCGCGCCCGGCGAGCGCGAGGAAAACCTGTTTAAGCTCAGCGCCGATAACATCTTCCTTAACTTAACCGCCGACACCAAAGAGCAGGCCATTCGCTTTGCCGGTGAAATGCTGGTCTCCGGCGGCTACGTCGAGCCAGATTACGTCGAGGCCATGCTGGCGCGTGAAGCCCTGACAACCACCTACCTCGGAGAATCTATCGCCGTTCCGCACGGCACCGTAGAAGCCAAAGACCGCGTGCTGCGCACCGGGATCGTGATTTGCCAGTACCCGCAAGGCGTACGGTTCGGCGATGAGCCGGACGATGTTGCTCGGCTGGTGATCGGCATTGCCGCCCGCAACAACGAGCACGTGCAGGTTATCGCCCGCTTAGCCAACGCGCTGGATGATAAGGACGTGATCGAACGTCTGACGCAGACCACCAGCGTGCAGGAGATTTTACAGCTCCTGTCCGGCGAGCAGGCGGCATAAGGCGACGGGGCGTACCGCCCCTGATACGGAACGTTTTTTCGAGGTAACAGTCATGAAAGCAATTCATTTTGGCGCAGGGAATATCGGTCGCGGCTTTATTGGTAAACTACTGGCGGACGCCCAGGCGGAGCTGACCTTTGCCGATGTCAACCAGCCGCTGGTCGATCAGCTGGCGCATCAGCAACATTATCAGGTCAACGTGGTGGGGGAAAATGCTCGCGTTGAGCAGGTCAATCGCGTCAGTGCCATCTACAGTAACAGCCCGGATGCTGTCGCGCAGATTGCCCAGGCCGATATCATCACCACCGCCGTTGGCCCGCAGGTGCTCAGCAAAATCGCCAGCACGCTGGCCCAGGGATTAATCGCCCGCTTTGAGCGCGGCAACCACCAGCCGATGAATATCATCGCCTGTGAAAATATGGTGCGTGGCTCCAGCCAGCTTAAGCAGCATGTGCTGCAATCGATGCCCGCCGAGCTGCACGGCTGGGTGGAAGAACACGTCGGTTTTGTCGATTCGGCGGTCGACCGTATCGTGCCGCCGGGGGCCGCGGCGAACGACGATCCGTTGGATGTCACCGTCGAGACCTTTAGCGAGTGGATTGTTGACCGTACCCAGTTTAAAGGTGCGTTACCGGACATCGCCGGGATGGAACCCACCAGCAATCTGATGGCTTATATTGAACGTAAGCTGTTTACCCTCAATACCGGCCATGCGATAACCGCCTATCTTGGCCAATTGGCAGGCTATCGGACCATTCGCGATGCCATTCTCGACCCGGCGATACGTGAAGCAGTAAAAAATGCCATGCGCGAGAGTGGCGAAGTACTGATTCAACGTTACGCCTTCGATCCCCAGCAGCATGCTGCCTATATTGATAAGATTCTGACCCGCTTTGAGAATCCTTATCTGCATGATGAGGTGGAACGCGTAGGCCGCCAGCCGCTGCGTAAATTGAGCGAGAACGATCGCTTAATCAAGCCGCTGCGAGGAACGCTGGAGTACGGGCTCCCCAATCGCCACCTGATTATCGGTATTGCCGCCGCCCTGCATTATCGCAGCAACCAGGACCCGCAGGCGCAAGAAATGGCAAACCTGCTGGCGGAAAATGGGGTAACAAGCACGGTCATTGAGGTTTGTGGCCTGCAGGATCGGCCAGAGCTTGTCGCCCAGATAGTGAATGTGTATAACGCCATGCAACGTAAAGAATGATGTAACACCCATAGCTGGGCGCGGAGGTTAACGGCCGCCGCGCCCGATGAAGAAGGGTAAGATGAAATTGAATCTCCTGCGCAAGAATGCGCAACCAGCAGCAGAAAATGAGCGTCCGAAGGACACGGCACCAGAGAAGCCACGGTTAGCGGAAAGCACAACGAAGATGATGGCCATGATGGACGACGCGCACTTAACCCAAAATCAGGCGGCGGAGAACCGCATCCTGGAGCGGCTTAACGCCCGCCAGACGCTCACCGGTTTTATTCAAACTGCCGTAGGCTTACTGTCTGAAGCGGTCGACCAGCTGATTTTGCAGGCCTTCCGGAAAGACGATTACGCGGTGAAGTACGCGGTGGAACCGCTGCTGGAAGGCAGCGGGCCGCTGGCGAATTTACCGGTGCGGCTAAAGCTGATTTATGCGCTGGGCGTCATCAGCCGCGATGAATATGAAGACGTTGAACTGTTACTGGCGCTGAATAACGAACTGGCGCACGAGAACAAAATCTACAGCTTTACCGATGACGAAATTCTGGGGCCGATCAATATGCTGCACTGCATGACGACGCTGCCGCCTCCGCCGACGCTGCACCTGCCGGAAGACGTGGTCGACGACGCGCTGAGAACCATGCAGGAACAGCGCTATCAGCAAATGGTACGTTCAACGCTGGTACTCAGCATCACCGATTTAGTCACCAGCCTGGCGCACAAAAAAGCGTTCTAGCCGCGAACACTCCAGGGCGGATGGATAAGGCCTTTCAATGGCTCTCTCCTTCCCCTTTCGCCCTCTTTCCTTTTCGCTGACATAAGTTGTCAAAAAAACAGGCGATTTTTTGTCAGCACATCTTCCCGTTTCGCTCAACTTAGTATAAAAAGGCTGCTTTTACAGGATTCCCTTTTACTTAATTAGCCTGGAGCAACATGAACACTTTTTCGGTTTCTCGTCTGGCGCTGGCATTGGCTTTTGGCGTGACACTGACTGCTTGCAGCTCAACCCCAGCGGATCAGCGCCCTTCTGACCAGACCACACCTGGTACCTCTTCCCGTCCGGTACTGTCGGCGGACGAAGCGCAGAACTTTACCGCTGCACGTTACTTCTCGTCATTAGATCCTAACGCTGCCGCCTGGTCTCCGTCTTCTATCGCCGTTCCGGCGAAAGCAGATTTCGTGGTGGGTCCGGCCGGTACTCAGGGCGTAACGCACACCAGCATTCAGGATGCCGTTGACGCCGCTATTGCGCGTCACAGCAGCTCACGTCTGTACATCGCCGTACTGCCGGGTGAGTACAAGGGCACCGTCTATATCCCGGCGGCTCCGGGCAGCCTGACGCTCTATGGTACCGGCGAGAAAGCGATCGACGTAAAAATTGGCCTGGCCATCGATTCCGAAATCGACCCAACCAGCTGGCGTAAACTGGTTAACCCAGGCGGCAAATATATGCCGGGTAAACCGGCGTGGTACATGTTTGATGGCTGCCAAAGCAAGCGCAGCGCCACCATCGGCGTGATGTGCTCCGCGGTCGTGTGGTCACAGAACAATGGCTTACAGCTGCAAAACCTGACGATTGAAAACAATCTGGGTGACAGCGTGGATGCCGGTACTCACCAGGCGGTCGCCCTGCGCACCGATGGCGATAAAACCCAGTTGAACAACGTCAATATTCTGGGCCGTCAGAACACCTTCTTCGTGACCAATAGCGGCGTTGACAACCGTCTGCAAAATAACCGCCAGACCCGTACGCTGGTCAGCAACAGCTACCTCGAAGGCGATGTCGATATCGTTTCCGGCCGCGGCGCGGTGGTGTTCGACAACACCGACTTCCGCGTGGTGAATTCCCGCACCCAGCAGGAAGGCTACGTCTTCGCCCCGGCGACCCAGGCCAACATCTTCTACGGCTTCCTGGCGACCAACAGCCGCTTCACCGCTGCCGGTGACGGCGTGGCGCAGCTGGGCCGCTCGCTGGACGTTGATGGCAACACTAACGGTCAGGTCGTGATTCGCGATAGCGTGATTAACGAAGGCTTTAACGTCGCGAAACCGTGGGCCGATGCTGCCGTTTCTAAACGTCCGTTCAGCGGCAATACCGGCGCTCAGGACGAGAAAGGTCAGATTAAACGCGATCTTAACGACCGCAACTTCAACCGCATGTGGGAGTACAACAACCGCGGCGTGGGAAGTCATATTGTGGCAGAACCGAAGCAGTAACGGCGAAGCCGATGTGAAAAAGCCCATGATTTCATGGGCTTTTTTTATCGCACAGGCCTGATACATTCAGCATCATCAGGCCTAAGCGCGCAGGTTACCGGATGGCAGCGTAAACGCCTTATCCGGCCTAACATTAATGCGCGTAAACCACCACCCACATTGGGCCCTGGCCCACGGCATAGCGCCCTTTTTCCTGCAGCAGCCCCTGCTCGCCAGCAATTTCATACACCGCGATGTGGTGCGATTTCTGCCCTGCGGCAATCAGATATTTTCCGCTGTGGTCAATGTTGAACCCACGCGGCTGGGTTTCCGTCGGCTGGAAGCCTTCCAGCGACAGCACGCTACCGTCTTCCGATACGCTGAATACGGTGATCAGGCTGGAGGTACGGTCACAGGCATACAGATGACGCCCGTCCGGCGTAATATGGATATCGGCCGCCCAACGCGTGTCGGTGAAATCAGCAGGCATCATATCCAGCGTCTGCACGCATTCAATCTTACCGTGCGGATCCTTCAGCTCCCATACGTCAACGGAGCTGTTCAGTTCGTTCACACAGTAGCCGTACTGTTCGTTCGGGTGGAACACCATATGACGCGGGCCGGCGCCTTCTACAGTGGTCACTTCAGCCGGGCTCTGCGCCGAAAGGAAACCGTCGTCGCTCAGGGTAAACAGGCAGATGCGATCCTGTTTCAGCGCCGGCACCCACAGGGTGCGGTTATCCGGGGAGATATTCGCCGAGTGGCAACCTTCCAGACCATCCACCACCGTCACGGTGTCGCGCGGCAGGCCGTCTTCCAGACGAATGACCGCGACGTTGGCCTGATTGTACGAAGCGCTGAAGATAAAGTTGCCTTTACGGTCGGTCGAAATATGGGTCGGGCTGCCCGGCAGCGGCGCTTCGGCTTCATAGGTCAGCGCACCGTCATCCGGCGCAATACGGTAGGCCAGCACGCGAAACTCCGGACGCACGCCAACATACAGATAACGTTTATCAGGGCTGATGACCATGGGCTGCACCTGACCCGGAACATCCACCACCTGAACCAGCTTCAGGCTGCCATCGTGGTTCAGCGTCCAGACGTGGATCTGCTGGCTTTCCGGGCTGGCGGTATAAACGGTCTGTTTCATGAATACTCCTTTCTGAAAACACATAATTTGCGGCTATTTATCACACCATTTTGCCGTACAGGTATCTCGGTGTACCATCCTGCACAGCGAATTTTCTCTTAAACTCGAGACAACACTATGACTGCACGTGTGATTGCCCTGGATCTGGACGGAACGCTCCTGACGCCAAAGAAAACCCTCCTGCCCGCTTCCCTGGAAGCGCTGAATCGCGCCAGAGCGGCAGGTTACCAATTAATGATCGTCACCGGTCGTCATCACGTTGCCATCCATCCTTTTTATCAGGCACTGGCGCTGGATACACCTGCAATTTGTTGTAATGGCACCTACTTGTATGATTATCAAGCGAAAAAAGTACTGGATGCCGATCCGATGCCGGTCGAAAAAGCCCAACAGCTGATTTCCCTGCTGGATGAGCATCGGATTCACGGCCTGATGTACGTCGACGATACCATGATGTACCAGTACCCAACCGGCCACGTGATTCGCACCGCCAACTGGGCACAGAGCCTGCCGGAAGCACAGCGCCCGTCCTTTACTCAGGTCGACTCGCTGGCGCAGGCCGCACGTGAGGTGAATAACGTCTGGAAATTTGCCCTCACCGATGAAGACGGCGAAAAGCTGCAAAACTTCGCGAAACACGTCGAGCAGACGCTGCAGCTGGAGTGCGAATGGTCGTGGCACGATCAGGTCGATATCGCGCGTCAGGGCAACAGCAAAGGCAAACGTCTGACGCAGTTCATCACCGCACAGGGCTGGTCGATGCAGGACGTGGTGGCGTTTGGCGACAACTTTAACGATATCAGCATGCTGGAAGCCGCCGGTACCGGCGTGGCGATGGGCAATGCGGTTGATGCGGTGAAAGCGCGCGCCAACGTGGTCATCGGCGATAACACCACCGATGCCATCGCCGACTACATCAACCGTCACCTGCTGTAATCAAGCGGTAATTGAAACGCTCTTTATCTGGGCGTACAGCCACTGGCCTGGCTTCACCGCCAGGTCATCCCGCGCCCAAGGGCTAATACGCGCCCACAGCGTACGACCGCTGACGTCCAGCTGTACTTCGACCTGGCCATTATCGTCGTAGCACTGCAGGACTTTGGCGTGCAGCACGTTGCGGATGCTGGTGTGGGGCGACGGCTGTAGCACCAGCGACACGTCGGTAGCCTGAATGCGCACGCGCACCACACTCTGTAGCGGCCTGTCGAGCTTGTTCACCCAAATATGCTGGTCGCCCAGGGCCAGCGCGGTCATCGCATAGTGCGGATGGTGTTCCAGCACAGTCACGCGCAGAATGCTGCTCTGCTGATCCTGCGGCAACCACGGGTGCATCACGCTGCTGCCCCATACGTCTTCCAGATTACCGAATGCCTTGATCTGCCCACCTTCCAGCACCAGCACTTTATCGGCCAGATGCAGAATCTCATCCAGCGAGTGGCTAACGTAGAGCATCGGTATATTGATCTCCCGCGCCAGACGCTGCAGATACGGCAGCAGTTCACGCTTGCGCGGGATATCGAGCGAAGCCAGCGGCTCATCGAGTAACAGCAGTTCAGGGGCGGTCAGTAATGCGCGGCCGATCGCCACACGCTGTTTTTCACCGCCGGAAAGGCTGCCCGGCAGGCGATCGAGCAACGGCTCAATGCCCAGCAGGGCAACCAGTTTATCAAACTGCTCCGCCATGCTTTTCGCCATACCGTAACGCAAATTACCGCGCACTTTGTAGTGCGGGAACAGGCGTGCATCCTGAAACACATAGCCAATACGACGCTTCTCCGGCGCCAGGCAGATCCCCTGCTCAACATCGTTCAACACGCGTCCGTTAAGCACAATCCGCCCCTGCTGCGGCGTAGTCAGGCCGCTGATGGCATTGATTAGCGAGGTTTTACCCGCGCCAGATACGCCAAAAACAGCGGTAATCCCTGAGGCGGGCAGTGATTCATTTATCGCCAGGCAGTGCGTACCCAACGTCTGGCTAAAATTCAGCTCAAGCATGGATTACCCTCCTATCCGCCGACGGCTGAGACGAGCCAGCCATTCAGAAATCATCAGGGAAATCAGCGCCAGAACGATAGAAATCAGGCACAGACGTGCCGCCGCGCTTTCGCCGCCGGGGGTCTGAATCAGGGTATACATGGCAGAAGGAATGGTGCGCGTTTCGCCAGGAATGTTAGAGACAAAGGTAATGGTCGCGCCAAACTCGCCGAGCGAGCGGGCAAACGCCAGCACGGTGCCGACGATAATGCCCGGCAGCATCAGCGGCAGCGTAATGGTGCAAAACACCCGCCAGCGCCCAGCGCCCAGGGTACGCGCCGCCTGTTCGAGCTTGACGTCGACGCCTTCCAGCGCCAAACGAATCGCCCGGACCATCAGCGGAAACGACATCACCGCCGCGGCGATCACCGCGCCGCGCCAGCTAAAAGCGAAAGTCAGGCCGAACCAGTCGTATAGCCAACTGCCAATAAAACCACGGCGACCCATTGCCACCAGCAATAAATAGCCCACCACCACCGGCGGCAGCACCAGCGGCAGGTGGATAAGGCCGTCCAGCAGTGCCTTGCCGGGAAAATGACGGCGCACCAGCAGCCAGGCAAAGAGGATCCCAAACGGCAAACTGAACAGGACGGCCAGGGAGGATACTTTCAGGCTCAGCACTACCGCCTGCCATTCGGGATCGGTCAATATCATTAGCGAGTCGTAAATCCGTAACGTTTAAAGATTTCAGACGCCTGCGGCCCTTTCAGGTAGTCATAGAACGCCGAGACGGTTGCGTTTTTATGGCCATCGATAATGGCAATCGGATATTCCACTTTCTGATGGGAATCTTCCGGGAACGTACCAACTACTTTAACACCTTTGCTGGCCACTGCGTCAGAACCGTAGACGATTCCCAGCGGCGCTTCGCTACGTTCAACCAGCGCCAGCGCACCGCGTACATCTTCAGCCGGTGCCAGTTTTGGCGACAGCGTTTCCCACGCGCCGAGCTTTTGCAGCGCTTCTTTCGCATAGATACCCGCCGGGACGTGATCCGGGTCGCCAACCGCCAGGCGACCGCCTTTCAGCAGGCTGGTCCACGGGGTGTTAGCATCCACAGCGATGTTGGCCTGTTCGCTGGCTTTCGGCGCAACGACCACCAGGCTGTTGCCCAGCAGGGTTTCACGCGTGGCGGCGTCGATCGCTTTTTTATCTACCGCGTAGTCCATCCATTTCTGGTCGGCGGAAATAAACAGGTCGGCCGGCGCACCGGCTTCAATCTGGCGAGCCAGCGTAGAGGAAGAAGCAAAAGAGGAGACCACGTCAACGTTCTTCTCTTTTTTATACTCTTTGGCAATATCCTGCATCGCGTTAGTCAGCGAAGCGGCGGCGAAAACGGTGATTTTCGCATCCTGGGCCAACGCGTGACCCGTAACCGACAGCGTTAACGCTGCCCCGGCAAAAAGACGTACCCATGAACCTGTCATTTCATACTCCTGAACTCAACGTTATATAAATAAAAACATAACGAGGAGTATAAGGATTTTCCGCGATGAATGCATTACAGATGCGCGAATTATTGCTGTATTTACGGGATGTTATCGGCAGGGTTTTCGGGAACTTCATAGCAAAACGCCCGGGGGGACCGGGCGTTTTTGAGGAAATCAGTGGTTTTGCTGGCTGCTGTCTTTATGACCAACGCCGGAGAAGATGTTGAACACTTCACCCAGACCGTAAATCAACCCCAGGATGATAGCCATCACTACGGGTACCATGATTACGGCAAATACCAGACTTTTCAACAACTCTAACATGGTTTACTCCATACAATGTGATGTTGCTATTGTAACCGGATATCGCAGAAATACACTCCCTTTTGTGCGGTGTGCTTTGCGCTTGCAGACATTTGGGTCAAAATGCCCTTTTACTTGCCAGGATACTCTTATGCAGGCTGAAATCCTTCTTACCCTCAAGCTCCAGCAGCGACTGTTCGCCGATCCGCGCCGCATCTCGCTCCTCAAACAAATAGCACAGACTGGCTCCATCAGCCAGGGAGCCAAAAATGCGGGCATCAGCTATAAGAGCGCCTGGGATGCGATTAATGAAATGAACCAGCTTAGCGAGCAGTCATTAGTTGACCGTGCAACGGGCGGCAAGGGCGGCGGCGGTGCGGTACTCACCCGCTACGGCCAGCGCCTGATTCAGCTTTACGATCTGCTGGCGCAGATTCAGCAGAAAGCCTTCGACGTACTGAGTGATGACGATGCGCTCCCCCTGGATAGCCTGCTGGCCGCGATCTCCCGCTTCTCGCTGCAAACCAGCGCCCGTAACCAGTGGTTCGGCACGGTCACTGGCCGCGACCACCAGCAGGTCCAGCAGCACGTTGATATTCTGCTCGCCGACGGCACCACCCGTCTGAAAGTCGCGATTACCGCACAAAGCGGCGAGCGCCTGGGGCTGGATGAAGGTAAAGAGGTGCTGGTGCTGCTGAAAGCGCCGTGGGTCAACGTCACTCGCGACCCGGCGGTGGCCGCCGCAGCCGATAACCAGCTGGCTTGTCGCATCAGCCATATCGAGCGCGGTACGGAGCAGTGCGAAGTGCTGATGACGCTGCCGGACGGGCAAAGCCTGTGCGCCACCTTGCCTCTGAATGAGGCGCAAACGCTGGAGGAAGGCGCTGACGTCACAGCATTCTTTAACGCCGATCGCATCATTATTGCCACGTTATGCTGATAGCATTGACATTGCGCTGAGGAAGACGTATCCCTGATGCATATTGCTGCAAAAAACGGGATACATCATGTCATCATTGCAAATTTCGCAAGGCACGTTTCGTCTTAGCGATACAAAAACGTTAAAAATTGAGCAACTGGCGCTGCGCGCCGGAGAAAGCTGGGCCTTTGTCGGCAGTAACGGCAGCGGCAAATCGGCGCTGGCACGCGCGTTGGCGGGTGAACTGCCGCTGCTTTCCGGCAGCCGCGAAAGCCAGTTTACCCGCATCACTCGTCTCTCCTTTGAGCAGTTACAAAAGCTGGTGAGCGATGAATGGCAGCGCAACAATACCGACATGCTCAGCCCGGATGAAGACGATACCGGGCGTACCGCCGCGCAGATTATTCAGGATGAAATCAAAAACCCCGCGCTGTGCGCACAGCTGGCCGCGCAGTTTGGCATCAGCCACCTGCTTGAGCGCCGTTTCAAATATCTGTCGACCGGCGAAACCCGCAAAACCCTGCTCTGCCAGGCGCTGATGGCGCAGCCTGACCTGTTGATTCTCGATGAACCGTTCGATGGTCTCGACGTTAACTCCCGCCGCCAGCTGGCAGATCACCTGGCCACGCTGCACGACGCAGGTTATACGCTGGTGCTGGTCCTCAACCGCTTCGACGATATCCCGGATTTTGTGCCGTTTGCCGGCGTGCTGGCCGACTGTACGCTGACGGAAATCGGCGAGAAAAAAGCGCTGCTCGAACAAACGTTGATCGCCCAACTGGCGCACAGCGAGAAGCTTTCAGGTATGACGCTCCCGGAGCCCGACGCCCCTTCCGCCCGCCTCGCATTACCCGACGACCAGCCGCGTATCGTGCTGCGCGACGGCGTCGTGTCCTATAACGATCGTCCCATCATCAATCACCTGAGCTGGACGGTCGCCCCCGGCGAGCACTGGCAGGTCGTCGGCCCTAACGGGGCTGGAAAATCGACGCTGCTGAGTCTGGTCACTGGCGATCATCCGCAGGGTTACAGCAACGATCTCACGCTCTTTGGCCGCCGCCGCGGCAGCGGTGAAACCATCTGGGATATCAAAAAGCATATCGGCTACGTCAGCAGCAGTCTGCATCTGGACTACCGCGTCAGCACCACGGTACGCAACGTGATTCTCTCCGGTTACTTTGACTCAATCGGTATCTATCAGGCGGTTTCCGATAAGCAGCGCAAGCTGGTTGACGAATGGCTGGCGATTCTCGGGATGGATGCGCGTACCGCCGACGCGCCGTTCCATAGCCTCTCCTGGGGACAACAGCGGCTGGCGCTGATCGTTCGCGCGCTGGTGAAACACCCTACGCTGCTGATCCTCGACGAACCGCTACAAGGGCTGGATCCGCTCAACCGTCTGGTGGTGCGTCGGTTTATCGACGTGCTGATTAGCGAGGGCAAAACGCAGCTGCTGTTTGTATCACACCACGCGGAAGATGCGCCGGAGTGTATTACGCATCGTCTGGAATTCGTCGCCGACGGTGACGGCTATCGTTATGAGGTTGGCCCACTGTTGTAATACTTCTTCCCGGGCGATGATGTCGCCCGAAAAACGTCACCGAATTTTCAGGTCTTTTTTCAGAATTGTTTCACATTCACTGCCCAGTTATTTGATTTAAAATCATTTTTACTGATTTTTTTGCTTCATGCGCTTTAGTGTAAACGATTCCACTAATTTAGCCCATGTCACACTTTTGGCCATTCTGTTATGCTAAGGTTATTCCATACCATAAGCTTAATGGAGCTAAAAATGAAAGTATTGGTTACAGGTGGTAGCGGTTACATAGGAAGCCACACATGCGTACAGCTACTGCAACAGGGCCACGACGTCGTCATCCTCGACAATCTGTGCAACAGCAAGCGTAGTGTCCTACCGGTTATCGCTCGCCTGGGCGGTAAACAAGCAGAGTTCGTCGAAGGTGATATTCGTAACGAAGCGCTGATGACCGAGATCCTGCACGATCACGCCATTGAAGCGGTGATCCACTTTGCCGGGCTGAAAGCCGTGGGCGAGTCGGTGCAGAAACCGCTGGAGTATTACGACAACAACGTCAACGGTACTCTGCGTCTGATTGCCGCCATGCGCGCGGCGGACGTCAAGAACTTCATCTTCAGCTCCTCGGCCACCGTCTACGGCGATCAGCCGAAAATCCCTTACGTGGAAAGTTTCCCAACCGGTACGCCACAAAGCCCGTATGGCAAAAGCAAACTGATGGTTGAACAGATCCTCACCGACCTGCAAAAAGCGCAGCCGGACTGGAGCATTGCGCTGCTGCGCTACTTCAACCCGGTTGGCGCACATCAGTCTGGCGATATGGGTGAAGACCCGCAGGGTATTCCGAACAACCTGATGCCGTATATCGCACAGGTGGCTGTAGGCCGTCGCGAATCGCTGGCCATTTTCGGTAACGACTACCCCACCCCAGACGGCACCGGCGTGCGCGACTATATCCACGTGATGGACCTCGCCGACGGCCACGTTGCCGCCATGGAAAAACTGGCCAACAAAGCCGGCGTGCATATTTATAACCTCGGTGCGGGCGTAGGCAGCAGCGTGCTTGACGTGGTTAACGCGTTCAGCAAAGCCTGCGGTAAACCGATTAACTACCACTTTGCTCCGCGTCGTGATGGCGATCTCCCGGCTTACTGGGCTGACGCAAGTAAAGCCGATAAAGAGTTGAACTGGCACGTAACCCGTAATCTTGATGAAATGGCGCAGGACACCTGGAACTGGCAGTCCCGTCATCCTCAGGGCTATCCCGATTAAGGATTTTGCAATGACGCAATTTAACCCCGTCGACCATCCGCACCGCCGCTTTAATCCGTTAACCGGTCAGTGGATCCTTGTTTCACCGCATCGTGCAAAGCGCCCGTGGCAAGGGGCGCAAGAGACACCGTCAAAACAGACGCTGCCCGCACACGATCCGGACTGCTTTTTATGCCCGGGTAATACCCGGGTGACGGGCGATAAAAACCCCGATTACACCAGCACCTATGTATTTACCAACGATTTCGCGGCGCTGATGACCGACACGCCGGACGCGCCGGAAAGCGACGATCCGCTGATGCGCTGCCAGAGCGCGCGCGGCACCAGCCGCGTTATCTGCTTCTCGCCGGACCACAGCAAAACGCTGCCGGAGCTGAGCCTCGACGCGCTGCAATCAGTAGTGAAAACCTGGCAGGAACAGACCGCAGAACTGGGCCAACAGTATCCGTGGGTCCAGGTGTTTGAGAACAAAGGTGCGGCGATGGGGTGCTCCAACCCGCATCCGCACGGCCAGGTCTGGGCGAACAGCTTCCTGCCGAACGAAATTGAACGTGAAGACCGCCTGATGCGCGAGTACTACGCCGAACAGAAATCGCCGATGTTGGTTGACTATGTTAACCGCGAGCTGGCCGATGGCAGCCGTACGGTCATCGAAACCGAACACTGGCTTGCGGTGGTCCCGTATTGGGCAGCCTGGCCGTTTGAAACGCTGCTGCTGCCAAAGGCACACGTGCTGCGCATCACCGACTTAACCGACGCGCAGAGTGAAGATCTGGCGCTGGCGCTAAAAAAACTCACCAGCCGCTACGACAACCTGTTCCAGTGCTCCTTCCCCTACTCAATGGGCTGGCACGGCGCGCCGTTCAACGGGGAAGATAACGCCCACTGGCAGCTGCACGCGCACTTCTATCCGCCGCTGCTGCGCTCGGCCACGGTGCGTAAATTTATGGTCGGTTATGAAATGCTGGCAGAGACCCAGCGTGACCTGACGGCAGAACAAGCGGCTGAGCGCCTGCGCGCGGTCAGCGACATCCACTTTCGCGAGTCCGGAGAATAATAATGAGTCTGAAAGAGAACACCCAAACCCTGTTTGCTGAAAAATTCGGCTACCCTGCCAGCCACGTGATCCAGGCACCGGGCCGCGTTAACCTGATTGGCGAGCATACCGACTATAACGACGGCTTCGTGCTGCCGTGCGCCATCGACTATCAAACCGTCATCAGCTGCTCACCGCGCAACGATCGTCTGGTGCGCGTGATCGCCGCCGACTACGACAACCAGAGCGATGAGTTTTCCCTCGACGCGCCCATCGTCAGCCACGATACCCAACAGTGGTCGAACTACGTTCGCGGCGTAGTGAAGCATCTGCAGAAGCGTAACAACGCCTTTGGCGGTGCAGATCTGGTGATCAGCGGCAACGTGCCGCAGGGCGCGGGTTTAAGCTCATCCGCTTCGCTGGAAGTGGCGGTCGGCACCGTGTTCCAGCAGCTGTATCATCTGCCGCTCGACGGCGCGCAGATTGCGCTGAACGGCCAGGAAGCGGAAAACCAGTTTGTGGGCTGCAACTGCGGCATTATGGACCAGCTGATCTCCGCGCTCGGTAAGAAAGACCACGCGCTGCTGATCGACTGCCGCACGCTGGGCACCAAAGCGGTCTCCATGCCGGAAGGCGTGGCGGTGGTGATTATCAACAGTAACTTCAAACGTACCCTGGTCGGCAGCGAGTACAACACCCGCCGCGAGCAGTGCGAAACCGGCGCGCGCTTCTTCCAGCGCCCGGCGCTGCGTGACGTTACCGTTGACGAGTTCAACGCCGTCGCCCACGAACTGGACCCTATCGTTGCCAAACGTGTCCGTCACGTGCTGACCGAAAACGCTCGTACCGTAGAAGCCGCCAGCGCGCTGGAAAAAGGCGATCTGCTGCGCATGGGTCAACTGATGGCAGAATCTCACGCGTCAATGCGCGACGACTTCGAAATCACCGTTCCGCAGATTGATACGCTGGTCGAGATCGTTAAAGCGACCATCGGTGACCAGGGCGGCGTACGCATGACCGGCGGCGGTTTTGGCGGCTGCATCGTGGCGCTGATTCCTGAAGCACTGGTCCCGGCGGTGAAACAGGCGGTTGCCGAGCAGTATGAAGCGAAAACCGGCATCAAAGAGACCTTCTACGTGTGCAAACCGTCACAAGGAGCTGGCCAGTGTTAAGAGAAACTCCCGCGCTGGCGGCAGATGGCCAGCCGTATCGTCTGGTGACGCTACGTAACGCAAATGGTGTTGTCGTGAGCTTAATGGACTGGGGCGCCACGTTACTGTCGGCGCGGATTCCGCTGAAAGATGGCAGCGTACGTGAAGCCCTACTGGGCTGCGCCTCGCCGGAACAGTATACCGAGCAGGCGGCTTTCCTCGGCGCTTCTATCGGTCGCTATGCCAACCGCATCGCCAACAGCCGCTTTACGCTTGACGGCAAAACGGTTGAGGTCGCGCCAAGCCAGGGCGAACATCAGCTGCACGGCGGCCCGGAAGGTTTCGACAAGCGCCGCTGGTCTATCGCGTCACAGAACGAGAGCGAAGCGGTATTTACGCTGACCTCACCCGACGGCGACCAGGGCTATCCGGGCGAGCTACAGGCCAAGGCTATCTATCGCCTGACCGATGATAACCGGATTTCCATCGAGTATCGCGCCACCGTCGATAAAGCCTGTCCGGTGAATCTCACTAACCATGTCTACTTTAACCTCGATGGTGAGCAGACCGACGTACGCAACCACACGCTACAGCTACTGGCTGATGACTATCTGCCGGTCGATGAGAACGGGATCCCTCATGATGGGCTGAAAGCGGTAGCCAATACCAGCTTCGATTTCCGTCAGCCGAAAGCCGTGGCCCAGGATTTCCTCAGTGACGACGATCAGCGGAAGGTTAACGGCTACGACCACGCCTTCCTGCTGCAAGCCAAAGGAGACGCCACTCAGGTGGTCGCTAACGTCTGGTCGCAGGATAAAAAGCTACAGATGGCTGTTTATACCTCGGCGCCAGCGATTCAGTTCTACTCGGGCAACTTCCTGAAAGGCACGCTTTCCCGTACCTCACAGCCGTACGATACGTGGCAGGGTCTGGCGCTGGAGAGCGAATTCCTACCCGATACGCCTAACCATCCAGAGTGGCCGCAGCCGGACTGCGTGCTGCAGCCGGGTGAAGAGTACGTCAGCCTGACGGAATATCAGTTTATCGCATTGTCATGACCTGCTAGCCCGGGCGACAAACCTATGTAGCCCGGGCGCATCGCGTGATGCCAGACATCCCCCGCCCCTTCACCGCGCCGATCTTTTAGGCACATCGCTGAAAATAGCATCACACCAAGACAAAATAATAACGCTGAGTTCACATGCACCTTACACTGGAGCACTATTTTCGCTATGGTTATGCATAAGCGTTGCCGCTGAGGCTATCACGGCAATATAATGAGAATTGTTATCATTCAATAAAGCTTGAGGAGTGAGAGTATGGCTGTAACTAAGCTGGTACTGGTTCGTCACGGTGAAAGTCAGTGGAACAACGAAAACCGTTTTACCGGTTGGTACGATGTTGATCTGTCCGAGAAAGGCGTCAGCGAAGCAAAAGCAGCGGGCAAGCTGCTAAAAGAAGAAGGCTTCAGCTTTGACTTTGCTTATACCTCTGTGCTGAAACGTGCCATCCACACGCTGTGGAACGTACTGGATGAACTGGATCAGGCCTGGCTGCCGGTTGAAAAGTCCTGGAAACTGAACGAGCGCCACTACGGTGCGCTGCAGGGTCTGAACAAAGCTGAAACCGCTGAGAAATACGGTGACGAGCAGGTTAAACAGTGGCGTCGCGGCTTCGCGGTGACCCCGCCGGAGCTGACCAAAGACGACGAGCGCTACCCGGGCCACGACCCGCGCTACACGAAACTGACCGATAAAGAGCTGCCGACCACCGAGAGTCTGGCACTGACCATCGAGCGCGTGGTGCCTTACTGGAACGAAACCATTCTGCCGCGCCTGAAAAGCGGTGAGCGCGTGATCATCGCCGCTCACGGTAACTCCCTGCGCGCGCTGGTGAAATACCTGGACAACATGGGCGAAGATGAAATCCTTGAGCTGAACATCCCTACCGGCGTGCCGCTGGTATATGAGTTCGACGAGAACTTCAAGCCGATCAAACACTACTATCTGGGCAACGCGGACGAAATCGCCGCGAAAGCCGCAGCGGTAGCGAACCAGGGTAAAGCGAAGTAATTTTCCTCCCGGGTTAAACGAAAAAAGCGTGGAAGGCTCCACGCTTTTTTATTGCCGAATGACGGCGTTGCCTTATCCGGCCAACCGATCGTTGCCCGGATGCGTTTTCTTACCCGCGACGCGCTTTCACCGCGTTCGCCAACTGGCGGAGAATCGTATCGGTATCTTCCCAGTTAATGCAGGCGTCGGTGATGCTCTTGCCATACACCAACGGCTCGCCGCTGTCCGGATTCTGGTTACCTTCCACCAGATGACTTTCGATCATCACGCCCATAATAGCTTTCTCGCCGTTGGCAATCTGCTGGCAGACGTCCGCCCCCACTTCCATCTGTTTTTTGTACTGCTTAGAGGAGTTGGCATGGCTGAAGTCGATCATGATCTGCGCCGGCAGACCCGCTTTCGCCAGACCGTCCTTCACCGCCGCCACGTGGGAAGCGCTGTAGTTTGGCTCTTTACCGCCGCGCAGGATGATATGGCAATCTCCGTTCCCGCTGGTGTTCACGATGGCGGAATGGCCCCACTTGGTCACCGACAGGAAGCAGTGCGGCGCACCAGCGGCATTAATCGCATCAATGGCCACTTTAATGGTGCCATCGGTGCCATTTTTAAAACCAACCGGACAAGAAAGGCCGGAAGCCAGCTCGCGATGCACCTGAGATTCCGTGGTACGCGCGCCGATGGCGCCCCAGCTCATCAGGTCAGCCAGATACTGCGGGGTGATCATATCCAGGAACTCGCCCGCGGCCGGTAGGCCGGTATCGTTGATGTCCAGCAGCAGCTTACGCGCAATACGCAGACCATCGTTAATCTGGAAGCTGTTATCCATATGCGGATCGTTGATCAGCCCTTTCCAGCCCACGGTAGTGCGCGGCTTTTCAAAATAGACGCGCATGACGATTTCCAGCTCGCCGTTCAGCTCTTCACGAATTTTCAGCAGGCGCTGGGCATACTCTTTCGCGGCGACCGGATCGTGAATAGAGCATGGGCCGATTACCACCAACAGGCGATCGTCTTCTCCTTTTAGGATCTGATGGATCGCTTTACGCGCATGAGACACGGTGTTCGCGGCGTTTTCGGTAGCGGGGAATTTCTCAAGGAGTGCAACTGGCGGTAATAACTCGTTGATCTCTTTAATGCGTAAATCGTCGTTCTGATAATTCATGACTGTTCCAGTGTTGCCATACTTATACAATTGAGTGCAATCCCTTCAATCTATATCGCAACTCAAAAAGTGTAAACTGGCTTTTACACTTTAGCCGGATAATGACTAAAAAAACCCTACAAAATAGAATTTAATAGTAAATAAACGACAGGAAACCGCAAAAAGTCAAGATATAACACCAACAACAAGACCAAAAACAATATATTTCATATTCGCCAGGCGGTGAATCTACTATTTTAATCCATCGTTCGACGTCATCTATTTCTGTGCGCAAAAAGCAAAGATCTGCAATGATGTCAGATAGTCACATTCAACATACGAAAGGAATAGCGTCATGGCGCACAGGCAGGATTCACATTCTCACGCTCCCCAGGATGATAGTAATGCCCGTCGTTTACTGCTGGCGTTCGGCGTTACCGCCGGATTCATGGTCGTGGAAGCGATTGGCGGGCTGGTTTCCGGGTCGCTGGCGCTATTAGCCGATGCAGGACACATGCTGACCGACTCCGCCGCGCTGCTGTTTGCCCTGCTGGCGGTAAACTTTGCTCGTCGGCCACCGAGCACGCGCCACACCTTCGGTTGGCTGCGTCTCACTACCCTCGCCGCCTTCGTGAACGCCATCGCGCTGCTGTTTATTATTATTCTGATCGTCTGGGAAGCGGTGCAGCGTTTCAATCATCCGCAGCCGGTGGCTGGCGTGACCATGATGGTGATTGCCGTCGCCGGGCTGTTGGCAAATGTGCTGGCGTTCTGGATCCTGCATCGCGGTAGCGAAGAAAAAAATCTCAACGTGCGTGCCGCCGCGCTGCACGTCATGGGCGATCTCCTCGGCTCGGTTGGGGCGATAATTGCCGCATTGGTTATCATGACCACCGGCTGGACGCCTATCGACCCGATTCTCTCAGTGCTGGTGTCCTGCCTGGTGCTGCGCAGCGCATGGTCGCTGCTGAAAGAGAGCGTTAACGAACTGCTGGAAGGAGCGCCGCAGTCTATCGATGTGGCGGCATTGAAGCGCAATATGCGTCGCTCACTGCCGGAAGTGCGCGACGTGCACCACGTCCACGTCTGGCTGGTAGGCGAGAAACCGCTGATGACCCTGCACGTGCAGGTGGTCCCACCGCACGACCACGACGCGCTGCTCGACCGTATCCATCACTTCCTTGAGGAGCACTACCAGATTGAGCACGCGACGGTGCAGATGGAGTATCAGCCCTGTAGCGGCCCGGAATGCCACCTTAGTGAGGCGCATACCGGACACGGTCATCATCACCACCACTAATGAGATAGCGCGCGAGAGCCGCGCTCACGCGCGCTATTCATCCACATCCGGCTACCGTTGAGGGCGATAAACGTCAGGATCAGGTACTCCAACGCCATGGCGTACACACCCTGTAGCGTAAAAATAGCCACGCTGATGACGTTAATGATCACCCACAGCAGCCAGTTTTCGACGTATTTACGGGTCATCAGCACCATGGCGGCGATCGACAGCACCATCATCGACGAATCCCAGAATGGAAACGCATCGGGCTGCAGCGTCGGCATCACGACATTCATGCCAAGCCCCTGCATGACGTTAACAGCAACCTGTGTCAGCACGGCAAACACCGGGTCGATGTAAAGGGTCATCAGCGCAATTGCAACCACGCAGGCCGCCAGCCAGGCCAGCGCTTTAGGCAGCGGCAGCCAGCGAATTTGCAGCTCGGCTTCATTCTGGCTGGTTTGCCGCGACCAGGCATACCAGCCGTAGAGGTTGGCGGCGAAGAAGAAAAGCTGCAGCAACAGGCTGGCGTACAGCTGGATCTGGAAAAAGATAATCGCAAACAGCGTGACGTTAATCAGACCAAACAGGTAGTTAACGATCTTCTCAAGGCTGGCCAGCCAGATACAAAGCAGACCGGCAATGGTGCCTACGGCCTCAATCCACGACAGATCGTAACCGCCCGCCCCAAGCGGGATATGCACCAGAATGTTTTGCGTGCTAAAAAAATCCATTTCAACTCCAGCGTGTTAGACAAGTTATCCTCGTAGTGTAGCCGCAAAATCCAACATGCGGTTCAACGGAATAAGCGCGCCTTTACGCAGCGATTCATCAACGTGAATTTCATGCGCCGCACCGCCGTTTTCGAGGCTCTCCGCAATGGCTTTCAGGCCGTTCATTGCCATCCACGGGCAGTGGGCGCACGTACGGCAGGTAGCGCCTTCCCCAGCGGTTGGCGCTTCAAACAGCTCTTTATCCGGTACCGCCTGCTGCATTTTGTAAAAGATGCCGCGATCGGTCGCCACGATGAGCTGCTGATGCGGCAGATTTTTCGCCGCGTTAATCAGCTGACTGGTTGAACCTACGGCATCGGCCATATCAACAATCGCCTGCGGCGACTCCGGGTGGACCAGCACCGCCGCCTGCGGATAGAGCGCTTTCATGCGGCCCAGCGCCTGCGTTTTGAACTCATCATGGACGATACAGGCGCCCTGCCAACACAGCACATCGGCACCTGTTTGCTTTTGTACATAGCGGCCCAGGTGACGATCCGGCGCCCAGATAATTTTTTCGCCCAGGCTATCAAGGTGTTCAATCAATTCAACGGCGATGCTGGAGGTGACCACCCAGTCGGCACGTGCTTTTACCGCCGCGGAGGTATTGGCATAGACCACGACGGTGCGATCAGGATGCGCATCGCAGAAGGCATTGAACTCTTCAATTGGGCAACCGAGATCCAGCGAGCATTCCGCATTGAGCGTCGGCATCAGAATGGTTTTTTCCGGGCTGAGGATTTTGGCCGTCTCGCCCATAAAGCGCACACCGGCCACCAGCAGCGTAGAAGCCGGATGCTTCGCACCAAAGCGCGCCATCTCCAGTGAATCCGAAATACAGCCGCCGGTTTCTTCTGCCAGCTGTTGAATTTCCGGGTCGGTGTAATAGTGCGCCACCATGACGGCATTGCGCTCTTTGAGCAACCGCTTGATTTTCTCGCGATAAAATTGCTTTTCATCGTCGTTCAACGGCGTTGGTTTCGGCGGGAACGGGTAAATCGCTGCTTCAGGATCGAACATCACGCTCATCATGCTTCTCGTTTTACTGGCTTAACGAAATACGCGGTTTAAGGTGTGGATTCACCATTACCACGGAAATATGTTTTATATGCTAAACAAGATAGCCGATTGTGGGAGAAATGTCGTGATGAATTTTTGATGGTGCTGAGAATGAGAAAGCTGGGGAGGAGATTCATTCCAGAAAGCAAAAAGGCGCCTTTAGGGCGCCTTTCTACACTGGTGGGTCGTGCAGGATTCGAACCTGCGACCAATTGATTAAAAGTCAACTGCTCTACCAACTGAGCTAACGACCCCTTGGATAAGGGTTACTGCTTCAATCATTCAGGATGGTGGGTCGTGCAGGATGACTCGGCTTCGCCTCGCCCTTCGGGCCGTTGCTAAAGCAACGTTATCCTTCACGTTCTCTACCAGTTACCACCTTGTATATTGGTGGGTCGTGCAGGATTCGAACCTGCGACCAATTGATTAAAAGTCAACTGCTCTACCAACTGAGCTAACGACCCATACGGGTGCCGCCTGAAAGATTTTTACTCGGAACCATCTTTAGATGGTGGGTCGTGCAGGATGACTCGGCTTCGCCTCGCCCTTCGGGCCGTTGCTGAAGCAACGTTATCCTTCACGCTTAACATCTGAGTTTGATGTTAAATTGGTGGGTCGTGCAGGATTCGAACCTGCGACCAATTGATTAAAAGTCAACTGCTCTACCAACTGAGCTAACGACCCGAGTGGTGGGTGATGACGGGATCGAACCGCCGACCCCCTCCTTGTAAGGGAGGTGCTCTCCCAGCTGAGCTAATCACCCGAAACTGCGCTGGATACAAAACTGATACTACTGCCGCCGAACCCACCTAAAAAAGATGGTGGGTCGTGCAGGATTACTCGCTTCGCTCGCCCTTCGGGCCGTTGCTGAAGCAACGTTATCCTTCACGCTTAACATCGGAGTTCGATGTTAAATTGGTGGGTCGTGCAGGATTCGAACCTGCGACCAATTGATTAAAAGTCAACTGCTCTACCAACTGAGCTAACGACCCGGTGGTGGGTGATGACGGGATCGAACCGCCGACCCCCTCCTTGTAAGGGAGGTGCTCTCCCAGCTGAGCTAATCACCCGATACTACGCTGGATACTACTTTAAGTGGTGGGTCGTGCAGGATGACTCGGCTTCGCCTCGCCCTACGGGCCGTTGCTTACGCAACGTTATCCTTCACGTTTTACAATCGCGTTCCACCTTAGCGATTGGTGGGTCGTGCAGGATTCGAACCTGCGACCAATTGATTAAAAGTCAACTGCTCTACCAACTGAGCTAACGACCCACTTTTTTCGCCACTTTCAGGATGTTTGATATCCCTTGGCAACGGCGGCATATATTACTGAATTCAGAATTCTGCGCAACAAAAATTTCGACAAAGATCACTTAACTGCTTATGTTTCATGCGGCAAGACCAGAAATAACACGATTTCTGGTCTTACTTCACGCATCACAGCCCGCTAAGACGTTTTTGCGCCTGCTTCGCACCGTCGGTACCTGGGTATTTGCTGACAACCTGCTGATAGACCGCTTTCGCTTTTGCGGTATCGCCTTTGTCCTGCATGATCACCCCGACCTTAAACATCGCGTCCGCCGCCTTAGGCGACTTCGGATAGTTTTTCACCACCGACGCAAAATAGTACGCCGCATCATCTTTTTTACCCTTGTTGTAATTCAGCTGACCCAGCCAGTAGTTGGCATTGGGCTGATAGGTTGAATCAGGGTATTTTTTGATGAAATTCTGAAACGCCACAATCGCGTCATCCTGGCGAGAACTGTCCTTCACCAGCGCGATCGCCACGTTGTAATCGGTATTTGCATCGCCCGTCTGCGCCGGAACGCCGGACGAAGCGGTATTTCCGCCCGCTGGCGCTGACGTCGCCGCTGCCGCATTGCTTTGGTCACCCGAAGCGGGCTGTGCCGGTGTCGCACCGCTACCGCCGTTCAGGCTATCAATTTGCAGCATGATCTGCTTTTGACGATCCATCACCTGATTCAGTTGGTACTGACTTTCCTGGATCTGTCCACGGAGGGCATCAATATCAGACTGGTTATCGGAGAGTTGTTGCTGGAGTTGGGTCAAAAGTTGACTGTGAGCATTGGAAATACGCTCGAGTTGAGTGACGCGGTCTTCGACCGAGCCTGAGCCGACACTACTGATTGGCGCCTGAGCAAAAGCGGCCCAGGGGGCCGCTATGCCAACCAGTAACGACAGACTCATTAAATGATGTCTGAAGTTACTGCTCATGCAATTCTCTTAGTAAACCAGTACGGCACGACGGTTTTTGGAGTAAGCCGCTTCGTCGTGACCCAGTACTGCAGGTTTTTCTTTACCGTAAGAAACGATGGAGATCTGGTCAGCAGAAACGCCTTTACCCTGCAGGTACATTTTAACAGCGTTAGCACGACGTTCGCCCAGGGAGATGTTGTACTCCGGAGTACCACGTTCGTCCGCGTGACCTTCTACGGTGACTTTGTAAGACGGGTTGCTACGCAGGAAGTTAGCGTGCGCATCCAGCATTGCAGCGAAGTCAGAACGGATATCGTACTTGTCGAGATCGAAGTAAACGATGTTGTTCTGCTGCAGCTGCTGCATCTGAAGACGCGCTTGCTCTTCAGAAGACATATTGCCGCTACCGTTCGCATCCATACCAGTGCCGGCACCGTTCAGCATGCCTTCGCTGCCGTCGTTGCTGGCGTTCTTGTTGGAAGAACATGCCGCGATTGCCATTACAGGCAGAGCAATCAACAGCCCTTTCAGCACTTTGTTCAGTTGCATTTCAATGATTCCTTTACTAATCAATTAATTATTATCACAGATACGGCGACCAGGCAGGGAATTTAACCTGTCCATCAGTTGCCGGAAGACGCGCTTTGAAACGCCCATCTGTAGAAACCAAATTCAGCACGGATCCCATCCCCTGAGAAGAGCTGTAGATTACCATAGTGCCGTTAGGTGCCAGACTTGGCGTTTCGTCTAAAAACGTTGATGACAGAACCTGTACACCACCCGCTTCCAGATCTTGCTTAGCAATGTGCTGCTGACCGTTGGCCGAGCTAACCATTACCATAAACTTGCCGTCGCTGCTGACGTCAGCATCCTGGTTCTGCGAACCTTCCCAGGTAATACGCTGCGGAGCACCGCCGTTAACATTCACTTTATACACCTGCGGACGACCGGCCTGGTCAGAGGTAAAGGCCAGGTTCTGGCTGTCCGGGAACCAGGTTGGTTCAGTGTTGTTGCTGCGACCGTTGGTCACCTGACGAATCTGGCCGGAGCCAAGGTCCATCACGTACAGGTTCAGGCTACCGGTTTTCGACAGGGCGAACGCCAGTTTAGAACCGTCCGGCGAGAATGCCGGCGCACCGTTGTGCTGCGGGAACGACGCAATCTGACGCACCGCGCCGTTTGCCAGGGTCTGTACGACCAGCGCTGAACGACCGCTTTCGAAGGTCACATAGGCCAGTTTAGAGCCGTCCGGAGACCATGCCGGCGACATCAGCGGCTGCGGAGAACGGTGTACCACAAACTGGTTGTAGCCATCGTAGTCGGAAACGCGCAGTTCATACGGGAACTGGCCGCCGTTGGTCTGCACCACGTAGGCGATACGGGTACGGAACGCGCCTTTAATGCTGGTCAGTTTCTCGAACACTTCGTCACTGGCAGTATGGCCCGCGTAACGCAGCCACTGCTTGTTCACCTTATAGGTGTTCTGAGCCAGAACGGTACCTGGCGCACCGCCGGTATCGACCAGCTGGTAGGAAACGTTATAGCTACCGTCGGCGTTCGGGCTAACCTGGCCGACAACCACGGCATCAATGCCCAGCGCAGACCATGCGGCCGGCTGAACTTCCTGAGCGCTGCCCGGCTGCTGCGGCAGACGAGAGCGGTCTAATGGGTTGAATTTCCCGCTGTTACGCAGGTCGGCGCCAACAATGCCGCCGATATCTTCAGGTGCGGCACCTGGCCCGGCCCACTGGAACGGAACGACGCCAATCGGACGCGCCGAGTCCACCCCTTGGGTGATCTCGATACGTACTTCTGCGTGCAGCACCGCTGCCCACAGCATCAGAAAACCAAACGCTACTCGTAATGCCTGCTTCATCATTTCTCCCTTATCCAGGCGGAAAGCCCACGATAATTTAGCAGAATGTTAACAAACTAAAATACACAAAACTACCAAAACCCTGCGACGATCCCGCCTTTATTTTTCGCGTACTGCCGCGAAAAATAATCTTTATGGCTTGAAGTCCAGCGGCGCATTCTTAAAGGTCTGCCAGACCGCTTGTGACGGCGGTTTCGGGAACTTGGTCATCCGGTTGGTTGCCGCGAGCATCTGCTGACAGAACGCCGCATCACCACCTTCCTGCTTCACGCTCAGCACCGTACCATCTTCTGCCAGGTTCACGCGCAGCGTACAGGTCTTCCCTTTATAGGTATCCCAGTCGTACAGGTGACCTTTAATCGCCGCCTGAACCTGCGCAATATAGGACGCAATTTCAGCCTGCGATGCCCCACCCTGCCCAGCTTTGTTACCTTTAGCAGGAGAAGAGCCACCGGCGCTACCGCTGGTGCTGCCTTTCGGCGCATTCTTACCGGAGCTTAAGTCGCCTAACAGATCGTCAACGCCAGAAGCAGCGGCTGCTTTTTCCGCGGCGGCCTTTTTGGCAGCGGCGGCTTTTTCCGCAGCAGCTTTCTTGTCTGCTGCCGCTTTAGCCGCCGCAGCAGCCTTATCGGCAGCCGCTTTTTCCGCAGCGGCGGCAGCTTTCTCTGCGGCTGCTTTTTCAGCAGCAGCGGCCTTCTCAGCGGCGGCTTTTTCCGCGGCAGCCTTCTTCGCAGCTTCCGCAGCGGCTTTCTTCTCCGCATCGGCAGCGGCTTTCGCAGCAGCAGCTTCGGCAACTTTCTTCGCATCCGCAGCCGCTTTGGCGGCCTCGGCCTCGGCTTTCTTCTGCGCGTCAGCGGCGGCTTTCTTCGCCGCTTCCGCAGCCGCTTTCGCCTGCGCATCGGCTTTTGCTTTCGCATCCGCAGCGGCTTTCACTGCCGCTTCCGCGGCCGCTTTAGCCTGCGCGTCGGCTTTCGCTTTGGCATCAGCGGCGGCTTTGGCTGCCGCTTCTTCCGCCTGTTTTTGCTGTTGCTGGGCTTGCTTCGCCGCTTCCTGGGCCTGTAAACGCTCTTTCTCCAGCGCTTTTAAGCGTTCCTGTTCCGCAGCCTGTTTTTCACGTAACTCTTCAGCCTGCTGCTGAGCCTGCTTTTCACGCTGCTCTTGCGCGCGTTTCGAACTGGCCTGCTGCTGCTGTTGACGATTATAGTTGTCGATAACCGCACCCGGATCGACCATGACTGCGTCGATGGACGAACCGCCGCCACCGCCAGCCGCAGCGTCTAAATGCTCATCGAACGAACTCCAGATCAGCGCTGCAAACAAAATCACGTGCAGCACTGCTGAAATAATTATCGCTCGTTTAAGCTTGTCGTTTTGTTCGGTTGCCTTTGACACTCTCGGTTCCCAAAAACTGTTCCCCCGTTACTCTACAACACACGATGTGGGTCATTGCCGACCCACACCCTGCGCTGGTGCGGCATGTCGGCGGTTAAATGGGTTGAGTCATCAACCCAACCGATTTCACCCCGGCGCTGTGTAACAGGTTAAGCGCTTTAATTATTTCATCGTAAGGCACGTCTTTCGCGCCCCCAATTAAGAAGACCGTCTTCGGATTCGCCTGCAAACGACGCTGCGCTTCCGCGACCACCTGTTCAGGCGGCAGCTGCGGCATCTTCTCCGGGCCAACGTTCACGCTGTATTGCCCCACGCCGGACACTTCAACAATGACCGGGGGTTCATCATTACTGCTGACAGCCTGTGATTCGGTGGCATCAGGAAGATCCACTTCCACGCTCTGCGTAATGATCGGCGCTGTCGCCATAAAGATCAGCAGCAGCACCAACAACACATCCAGCAGCGGAACGATGTTAATTTCGGACTTCAGTTCGCGACGCCCGCGTCCACGTGCTCTGGCCATGGCTTACCCCTTGTTGCTCTCGCTGGCGGTACTGGCGGTAAAAGCCTGACGGTGCAGAATCGCGGTGAACTCTTCCATAAAGTTGTCGTAGTTCAGTTCCAGTTTGTTCACGCGCTGGTTCAGGCGGTTGTACGCCATAACCGCCGGAATAGCGGCGAACAGACCGATTGCGGTGGCGATCAGCGCTTCGGCGATACCTGGAGCAACCATCTGCAGCGTGGCCTGTTTTACCGCGCCCAGCGCGATAAAGGCGTGCATGATCCCCCAAACGGTACCGAACAGACCGATATACGGGCTGATGGAGCCGACGGTGCCAAGGAACGGAATGTGCGTTTCCAGCGTTTCCAGCTCGCGGTTCATGGAAATACGCATCGCACGCGATGCCCCTTCCACAATCGCTTCCGGCGCATGACTGTTCGCGCGATGCAAGCGGGCAAACTCTTTAAAACCGCTGTAGAAGATCTGCTCGGATCCCGCCAGATTTTCACGACGCCCCTGGCTCTCCTGATACAGGCGAGACAGCTCGATGCCGGACCAGAACTTATCTTCAAACGCTTCTGCCTCGCGGCTTGCCGCGTTAAGGATGCGCGTTCTCTGGATAATGATGGCCCAGGAGGCGATTGAAAAACCAATCAAAATCAACATGATAAGTTTAACCAGAAGGCTAGCCTTCAGGAACAAATCAAGGATGTTCATGTCAGTCACTGCTTAAACTCCGCGACAATAGACTTGGGAAGCGCACGAGGCTTCATGATGAGTGGATCAACACAGACAATCAGGACTTCCGCTTCGTTCAGAACCTTATTCTCAGCGTTGACTATTCGCTGCGTAAACACCATTGAGGTACCACGCATTGATGTAATTTCTGTCTGGACTTCGAGCATATCGTCGAGTCGGGCAGCCGCAAAATACTCCAGCGTCATTTTACGCACGACAAAGGCCACGCGTTCAGCCAACAGCACCTGCTGACTGAAGTGATGGTGACGCAGCATCTCAGTGCGTGCTCTTTCATAGAAAGCGACATAGCTGGCGTGATAAACCACACCACCGGCGTCGGTATCTTCATAGTAGACACGAACCGGCCATCGAAACAGCGTTGTATTCACTTTACGTCCCAGTAATGCAAAAAATTTTTTGGGTTTTTGAACTTCGCTACTATACGCGCGGGAATGATGGTTTGGAATGGGGAGAAGTAAACGGAGAGTAAATTTTTATGGGCTCGTGCAAGCCCATAGTCTTCGGATGAAAATTTTCAGCGGTAAAAGAAGAAAATCAGCCCCGCAAATAACACCAGATCGGCGATAAGCGGACAAAAACTCCCCTGCCAGTGAATCGACCGCAGGCGGAAGCCCACCCCGTGAATCACGCCCGCGCACACGGACCACATCAGCAGAAACCCATGCCAGATTTCCAGCTCGCTGGTCTTCGCCGCAAAGCGCGACGGATCCCAGAAAATGCAGCCTGCCAGCAGCAGGGCCATAACAAGGGAAAGCGCCCGCAGGGGGCGCTTGTCCATTATCGCGTACAACATTGCGATAACATTTTTCATCAGTGCTTTTCTTCACCCGCGTTGGTCGCTTCGACGTGCTCTAACGCCAGCGCGGTGATCACGCCGAATGCACAGGCAAGAAGCGTTCCCAAAATCCATGCGAAATACCACATATTCAGCTCCTTACTTAGTACAGAGAGTGGGTGTTACGTTCGATGTCTTCTTTGGTAATGCGACCGAACATTTTCCAGTAACACCAGGTGGTGTAGGCCAGAATAATCGGTACGAAGACAATCGCAACATAGGTCATCAGGTTCAGCGTCAACTGGCTGGAGGTCGCATCCCACATGGTCAGGCTCGCGTTCATCATTGTGCTGGAAGGCATAATGAACGGGAACATGGCAATACCGGCGGTCAGAATGATGCACGCCAGCGTCAGCGAGGAGAACAGGAACGCCCATGCCCCTTTGTCCGCTTTGGTGCTAACAATCGTCAGCAGCGGCAGCACTACGCCCAGAGCAGGAATGGCCCACAGCGCCGGCATGTTGTTGAAGTTCACCATCCATGCACCCGCTTCACGCGCCACTTCTTTGGTCAGCGGGTTAGACGGGCCGGTATGATCCAGAACCGATTTCACCACATAACCATCAATGCCGTAGTAAACCCAGACGCCCGCCAGTGCGAAGCACACCAGCGTGACCAGCGCCGCAATCATCGAGACATTACGGGTACGCAGGTGCAGTTCGCCAACGGTACGCATCTGCAGATAGGTTGCCCCCTGCGTCAGGATCATCGCCACGCTGACGATACCGGCCAGCAGACCAAACGGGTTCAGCAGTTGGAAGAAGTTACCGGTGTAGTACAGGCGCATATATTCATCCATATGGAACGGTACGCCCTGCAGCAGGTTACCGAACGCCACGCCAATTACCAGCGGTGGTACGAAGCTACCGATGAAGATGCCCCAGTCCCACATGTTGCGCCAGCGGCTGTCTTCAATCTTCGAGCGGTAGTCGAAGCCGACCGGACGGAAGAACAACGCCGCCAGCACGAGAATCATCGCCACATAGAAGCCGGAGAAGGCCGCGGCATACACCATCGGCCACGCAGCAAACAGCGCGCCGCCGGCGGTGATCAGCCACACCTGGTTACCGTCCCAGTGCGGAGCGATGGAGTTAATCATGATTCGACGCTCGGTGTCGTTACGACCGAGGAAACGGGTGAGCATGCCCACCCCCATGTCGAAGCCGTCGGCGACGGCGAAGCCAATCAGCAGAATGCCGATCAGTAGCCACCAGATAAAACGCAATACTTCATAATCGATCATTTGACGACTCCTGTCTTAGCGTGCCGGCTGAGCGGTAGGCTGCTCATAGTGATAACGACCGGTCTTCAGGCTGCTTGGTCCACGGCGAGCAAATTTGAACATCAGGTACAGCTCGGCCATCAGGAACAGCGTGTACAGACCGCAAATCAGCACCATAGAGAAGATCAGGTCGCCCGCGGTCAGGCTGGAGTTAGCCACCGCCGTTGGCAGCACCTCACCAATCGCCCACGGCTGACGGCCATATTCCGCCACAAACCAGCCGGACTCGATAGCAATCCACGGCAGTGGAATCGCATACAGCGCGGTGCGCAGCAGCCATTTCTTCTGGCCAATCTGGTTACGAATAACCGTCCAGAAGGACACGGCAATAATAGCCAGCATCAGAATGCCGCACGCCACCATGATACGGAAGGCGAAGTACAGCGGTGCAACGCGTGGGATGGAGTCTTTGGTCGCTTTCTGGATCTGCTCTTCCGTCGCGTCGGCCACGTTCGGCGTATAGCGTTTCAGCAGCAGGCCGTAGCCCAGGTCTTTTTTCACGTCGTTAAACTGTTCGCGTACCGCCGGATCGGTTGCGCCTGCGCGCAGCTGCTCGAGCAATGAGTACGCCTTCATGCCGTTACGGATACGCTCTTCGTGCTGCACCAGCAGATCTTTCAGACCGGTAACCTGCTTGTCCACCGAGCGAGTGGCGATGATGCCCAGCGCGTAAGGAATTTGAATCGCGAAATGGTTTTCCTGCGCATCCTGGTCAGGAATACCAAACAGGGTAAAGGCGGCCGGTGCCGGCTGCGTTTCCCACTCGGCTTCGATAGCAGCCAGTTTGGTTTTCTGTACGTCGCCCATCTCATAACCGGATTCATCACCCAGCACGATAACGGAGAGAATAGCCGCCATACCGAAGCTTGCCGCGATAGCAAAAGAGCGCTTCGCAAAGGCGAAGTCGCGGCCGCGCAGCATGTAGTAGGAGCTGATGCCCAGAACGAACATCGCGCCACAAACGTAGCCAGAGGCCACGGTGTGCACGAATTTCACCTGTGCGACCGGGTTCAGGACCAGCTCGGAGAAGCTGACCATTTCCATGCGCATGGTTTCGAAGTTGAAGTCCGAAGCAATCGGGTTCTGCATCCAACCGTTCGCCACCAGAATCCACAGCGCGGAGAGGTTGGAGCCAAGCGCCACCAGCCAGGTAACGGCCATGTGCTGAACTTTACCCAGACGATCCCAACCGAAGAAGAACAGACCTACAAAGGTAGATTCGAGGAAGAAGGCCATCAGACCTTCGATGGCCAGCGGCGCACCGAAGATATCGCCCACGTAGTGGGAATAATAAGACCAGTTGGTCCCGAACTGGAACTCCATGGTCAGACCGGTAGCCACACCCAGCGCAAAGTTGATACCAAACAACTTGCCCCAGAACTTGGTCATATCTTTATAAATCTGTTTGCCGGAAAGGACGTAGACCGTTTCCATGATTGCCAGCAGGAACGCCATACCCAGCGTCAGCGGTACAAACAGGAAGTGGTACATCGCGGTCAAGGCAAACTGTAAGCGCGACAGTTCGACTATATCTAACATCATGACTCCTTGCTCATCGCATGAAGACTCCGAGATTGAACCCGTTACCCGGGATTCAAACACATGCCCCAATACAAATTGATTTGTTACCCGCCAGGTTGCGATTTCATCCTGAGAGGAAATCATCATCAGCAAAGGTTACAAATACGTTAATAAAAAACCCAAATTGATCCCTCGAATATATTACGCCGTAATAACCCTACAATAAACAGGTTTTTGCTGAACTGTCTTTACGTTTTACGGCGTTGATCAATATATAGCGGAAGGGGTACTTTTCATCCAGTTTGATGCCGAGCAATTAAACGCTTTTTTGCCAATATTTCCAAGCTCTGAGCATTGATATAAGTCAATATTTACGCTCAATGTTGAATATATGTTTCCACAGTTAAACCATGTAGATTGAATGTTAAATTAATGTTTAATTAATGAGCTCTGTAGTTAGCCAAAAGATTTATATGAGAATTATAGGTAATAATATTTAACTTCATCGGCCTCGATAAAAAAATGCTGCCAAACCATGATAATGTTAGTCGGTTCACAGTAATTTTTCGCTAGCACGTATTTCGGTATTTCCTGGTGAATCCTACTTTCCCCCTCCCTGCCCTCCCGGCTACGCATAAATTCAATCTATTAATTCATACGCACTTTAAATGATTGTTAAAAATAATAAATATTGGAATAGTCACTCTAACTTACCAATCTCAATCCGGTCTCCTCTTTCTCGCTAACGCGGAAAGAATAGGTGTAGGGTGCATCGAGTGCTTTACCAGCGGGCATTTGCTACAAGCGGGGCTTAGCGTGAGGTTGCAATAAGCGCCAGACGGCGCTTATTGCTTGTATCAAGCGAGTTTAAGACTAAAGGTTCTGGACTGTCCCGGACGGAACATCGTCGCTATCCCCTGTGCATTTTCCTGCTTAAAATAAGGGACCTCATCCAGCCCTGTTTCATAGCACTGGATAACACGACGGCTATAAGAAACTGCCGCTTCACAGCATGCGCTATCCGAGGGGTTGAAGAGCCGCAGGATAATCTCATCGCGATCTTCTGCCTTTTTTAAGGCGCTAAGCTGACATCCCACCGGAGACATGCTTAACAAACTGTAGCTGTCAGGCACGGTGAATGCGGCCTTGTTCAACTTCATCGCATCCCACGGAATTTTGTTATAGCACAGCATCGGCGTCAGCCAGGCGCGTGCCTGCTGCGCCAATCCGACATTGAGCGGCGTTCCGCTGTAACTAAACAGACTGAAGCGCCCCTGTAATGAACCGCGCACCTGCGAGTCGGGCACCGCCATTTTAATCCCCGAAGGCCTGCCAGGACGTAGCAGTAGATCCTCTTTACCCAGCAGCCCCACCCCACGCAATAGCGTCAACGCAAAGGTTTTTTTGTTATCGCCCAAGACTTCAAACTCGCGCAGCCCCTCGCTAAATACGGCCATGCCGTTACGTCCTTCCTGCAACGCGGCATAGTTGAGCAAGTTCCAGACGGGAAGCGGAGCCTCTTTCCACCCCTCTTCCTGCCACTTGTCCATCGCCTCATCACGAACCGGGCGTTTGATGGAGCCAAACTGCGTATCCGCCAGGACTTCTGAACTGGTAAACGACGTCGGGATAAGCACGCGCACGCGATGGTCGTCAGCCTGATTGTCCAGACGAACGTCCACATCAATCCGTCGACATCCATGGTTGAGCGTGATTTCGATCTCAACTCCCAGCTCACCGTTACGCTGGCGGGCGGCACGCTCGCCCAAATTGGCAGGTACCGCCATACGGTAACGAATCAACGCACGACTTTGCCAGGCCTCGTGGATAACTTCGTGCTGGCAAGCGGACTCGGCTGAAGTGAGCAGCCACTCTTCCCGCGAAGGAGAGTAGTCATATTCATCACCATCATCAGAGCCCTCTTCTATCTCTAAGACGCGGTCGTAGACAATGCCGGAATCTTTGTCGCAAAGCCGTAACGTCCCGTCACGATTCAGATCAATCTGCCAGAAGGCATTTTCCAGCAGTGACTCCGTTGCCGCTGCCGGTAACGCCTGACGTCCAGGCTGGTTCGGTTTGATATACAGCGTGCGGTACCCCATGGAGGGAACGATCTGATTGAGCTGAATATCGTATTCCATAAAGGGTTCATAGTTACCGTAATGTACAATCTGCCGGTCGATAAGGCCTGGATCGAGTTCCCGCGCCTGACGAATGAAATAAGGAATTTCATTGCCTTTGTTGTCGACCAGACGGAACTGACTGGCACGCAAGCGGATTGTCGTATTGATTACCTCTTCGCGCGGCCACGGCATCAGGTTAAACATGACCAGCTTGTCGTCCTCGCTGTGCGCCATATTGTCCGTTATCTTGCGCAGGTAGAAACGAATCAGGTTATCGGCCATGTCTTCAGCGAGGATAAAGCGCGAGACAATTTCACGATGAACCTTGTCGCTACAGCAGCAGCCAATACTGTCGTGAGCGTGGTTCTTTAAGATCTCTTTCCACATTTTCTCCAGCAGGCCATGGTGATATTCAAAGCCGAGACTCCAGGCAAGCGTCGCCAGCGGTTCCAGCAGGTTGATGATTTTATTCTCAATGCGCGCATGGGCGATTTTGATATCCATGCGTGTGGAACCAATGGTGCGGTGTACGCGCATGTATTTGCCGTCGATGAATTCGCCGTGGAGCGTCGCCAGTTCATCACGATGAGCCTCAATTTGCGCAAACACCTCTTCGAAGCGGCTCATTACAAACTGCCGCTGTGGGTAGATCTCCCGCAGTTTATCCATCACCGCAAAGATGTTTTGCTGTAGCGGCATCTGGTCATGGCCGTTCGGCAGCAGGATCTCTTTGGTCACCGAGGCTTTTTCCAGCACCTCAAAGTATTTGTCGAGGCGTTTACGCAGCCCGGCTTCATCCTCCGGTAAGTACTTACCAATCGCATAGCCCAACGGCAGCACCTGAGCGGCAACTTCACTACCGTCCTGGCTTTGCCATAAAAACTCGGTCTTATCGGTACCGTGGCGCTCTGAACAACCACGCCAGAACATCGCGCGGGTGATCCCGAAGCCTTTATAAATGTGCGGTAGCTGCCCGGACATACCAAACGAGTCGGGAAGGTAACCAATCTTCATCGGTTCGCCAAATGCCATGCAGTCGCGGATGCCATACATCAGATTACGAACAATGGACTCACCCGAAACGATAGTGGTATCCGTTTGCGTATACCATGGTCCAATAATCAGTTTTCCGGCCTGGACAAGCGACTTAACGCGCTGCCGATTTTCCGGTTTAACGGCAAAATAGTCCTCCAGTACCGCCGTTTGCCCATCCAACACGTAGTACTTATAGTCGGCATCCTGCTCAAGACGCGTGAGGATCTCTTCCATATTGTTGACCAGTAAAATACGCGACTCTTCCGTCGTGAAATACCACTCTCGATCCCAGTGCATATGCGGCGTTATGTGAACGCGAGATACTGCTTTCATCGTCGTTTCCTGTTTAATCAGTGCTTACGGCATCACGCTGTCGGTGACGTATTTCCCTTTTCTGACCGCCTGACGTCGCCAGAGCAGCAGCACCACGGTGGAAATCAATGTCCCAACCAGCGCTGCACCAAACCAACCTGCCGCGGCGACATAAGCGCTTATTCCGCCATGCTGCAGTAAAAATAAGGAGAAAATCCCGGCGCCAGGCGTTGAGAGGCCAATCTCCATGGCGCCGACAATCGCCCCGGTCGCCATCGACCCCAGGACAAAAGAGCCAATCACGCGAACCGGATCTTCAATCGCCATCGGAATCGCCCCTTCGGTGATCCCCGCCAGCCCCAGCAACCAGGTGGATTTACCGGTCTCAATTTCAAACTGTTTAAACAGATTTGGCGCCAGCACGGTGGACGCGGTGACGGTAAAGGCAGATACCATTTTTACCGACGCGAAGATGGCATAAGGGCCATACACGCCGTTGGCCATCGCCCCCAGACAAAACGCGTAGGCCGCTTTGTTCACCGGGCCACCGAGATCGAACGAGCACATAAAGCCGAGAATCACGCCCAGTAGAAGCGCATTCGCGCCCGATAGCCCATTAAGCCAGGCGGTAAGCGAGTTGTTGATCCAGGCGACGGGTTCGCCAATGACAAACAGCATCAGGCTGCCTGCGGCTAACGTCCCGATCACCGGGTACAGGTAGAAGGTCAGAAAACCGTTAAAGCGGCTGCTGAGGCGAATATGATTCTTCACCCAACGCATGAGGTAACCCGCGATTAAGCCGCCGGCCACCGCACCTAAAAATCCCGCGCCGATCATATTGGCGGCGAGACCCGCGGCAAAACCCGGCGCCAGCGCGGGTTTATCCGCCAGCGAATAGGCGGTATAGGCAGCCAGAACGGGGACCATCAGCGTACCGAGCATGCCGCCACCCAGCTTGCGGTACATCCACAGCCAGGAGTTTTCAAGATCGAAGAGATGCTGCAGGCCAAAGATTTGCGCCAGCAGTACCGTCACCGCCAGCACCGTCCCGCCGGCGACAATCAGCGGCACCGCAAATGATATTCCGCTAAGCAGCGCCTGCTTCAGTTCGGCCTTCACCCCTTTTTTCACCGTCTCCTGCGGCTGAGCGATTCTATTACCTGGCGTCGGTTCCAGCGCCAGCGCGCGTTCAATCAGCGCCTCGGCATGGCGCAGCGGTTCGGCAACCGGGACTGAAATAGCCGGAATGCCGCTAAATCGTTCGCTCTCTTTAATCGCCACTTCCGCCGCAAAAATACAGGCTCGCGCATCATTCAGCTGTTGCGCGGTGAGGCGGCCCTCAATACCGTTGGCCCCCTGTTTTTCCACCACCACGTTGACGCCCATCCGGCGTCCCGCTTTTTCCAGATACTCCGCCGCCATATAGGTGTGGGCGATACCCGCCGGGCAGGCGGTGACACAAACAATTGTCGGTGCGTTGGCGCTGAGCGCAGCGACGCTTTTTTCTGGCTCAGCATCCAGCGCCGCCAGCAGCGCCTCGGGACTGTCGGCAGCCATCACCCGGCGTCGTACCTCATCATCGGCCAGACGGGTAGTCAGATCGGTCAGAATCTGGATATGCGTCGATCCCGCTTCTGCCGGCGGGATAGCCAGCAAAAAAATCAGCTCGACCGGTTCAGGGCCATCGACCCCTTCCCAGGCCAGCGGCTCACGTAACGTCGCTACCGCAAACGCTGCTTCTTTCACCGCCGCGGTCTTACCATGCGGCACCGCCAGTCCTTCACCAAGGGCGGTAGGCCCCAGCGATTCCCGTTCGAATACTTCCGCAAGATAAGCGTCCGCATCGGTAATTTTTCCCAGTTCAACCAGCCGCTGCGCAAGCTGGCGAATCGCATCGTCGCGATCGGTAAAGCGGGCGTTTAGGCAAACCGCACGAGGGTGGGACAGGGTCGTCAGGTTCATCATGATCCTCACTGAATTGTCGTTATAGTGTGCAGCGATTGTGTCAGACAATATAATACATTTTAGTGATCAATTTCACTAACTGGCAATAATTTGTATTTGATTTGTATTATTTACTATTACGGAGATGTCGGCATAATTTGCCTGAAAGGTATTAACCACCTCATAGCAAAGCGAAAACTGATGAGTAAAAAACCGATGTATCGCCAGATAGCCGATGAACTGCGGGCGCAAATCACACGCGGCGAGCTAAAGCCGGGTGATGCCCTGCCGACCGAGTCTGCGCTACAGGCGGCCTTTCAGGTCAGCCGCGTCACCGTCAGACAAGCGCTAAAGCTGCTCACCGATCAGGAGATCATTGAGAGCATCCAGGGCAGCGGATCCTATGTCAAAGAAGAGCGCGTCAATTACGACATCTATCAGCTCACCAGCTTTTATGAAAAATTGGCCGATCGCCAGGTTGAGACGCATAGCGAAGTGAAAGTGTTTGAGGTTATTCCGGCAGGAGAGGCGCTGGCGGAACACCTCCAGCTCGCCGCCACGGATAAGGTCTGGCACGTCAAGCGGGTGCGATTCATCAAACAAAAAGCGGTCACCCTTGAAGAGACGTGGATGCCCCTCGCCCTCTTTGCCGATCTCACCTGGGAGGTCATGGAAAACTCGAAGTATCACTATATTGAAACGATCAAAAAGATGGTTATCGATCGCAGCGAGCAAGAGCTTATCCCGGTGATCCCAAACGAGGAGACGGTCGCTATGCTGGGGATTGCGCCGGGGAAACCGGTGCTGGAGAAAATTTCTCGCGGATTCCTTCAGGATGGACGGGTGTTTGAATATAGCCGCAATACCTTCAAAAGCGACGACTATAAATTTACGCTGGTGGCCAGACGACGCCATTAAAAAAGGCCGCCCAGGGGCGGCCAACCATGTCGAAATTAGACATATAACGCTCCCTACTCCCTGTATGCAGCGGGAATTCGGTGAGGGAGCAGAGAGGATTACTTAATGATGGACTTCAGCGCTTCGCCAATGTCAGCCAGGCTGCGAACCGTCTTCACACCAGCCGCTTCCAGAGCAGCGAATTTCTCATCAGCGGTACCTTTACCACCGGCAATGATGGCGCCCGCGTGGCCCATACGTTTGCCTTTTGGCGCGGTCACGCCCGCGATATAGCCAACAACCGGCTTGGTCACGTGTTCTTTAATATAAGCAGCCGCTTCTTCTTCTGCGCTACCGCCGATCTCACCGATCATCACGATCGCTTCAGTCTGCGGATCTTCCTGGAACAGCTTCAGGATGTCGATGAAGTTAGAGCCCGGAATCGGGTCGCCGCCGATACCGACACAGGTAGACTGGCCGAAACCGTAGTCGGTGGTCTGCTTAACCGCTTCATAGGTCAGGGTACCGGAACGGGAAACGATGCCCACTTTACCCGGCTTGTGAATGTGACCCGGCATGATGCCGATTTTGCATTCGCCCGGGGTGATCACGCCTGGGCAGTTCGGGCCGATCATGCGCACGCCCGCTTCGTCCAGCTTCACCTTCACGGTCAGCATATCCAGGGTCGGGATACCTTCAGTGATGGTGATAATCAGTTTGATGCCTGCATCAATCGCTTCCAGGATGGAGTCTTTGCAGAACGGTGCCGGAACGTAGATCACGGTGGCGGTTGCGCCAGTCGCTTCTACCGCTTCACGCACTGTGTTAAACACCGGCAGACCCAGGTGAGTGGTGCCGCCTTTGCCCGGCGTTACGCCGCCAACCATCTGCGTACCGTAAGCAATCGCTTGTTCAGAGTGGAAAGTCCCCTGGCTACCGGTGAAGCCCTGACAGATAACCTTGGTATCTTTATTAATTAAAACTGACATTATTTCCCCTCCACTGCGGCAACAACCTGCTGAGCTGCATCCGTCAGACTTTTCGCTGCAATAATATTCAGGCCGCTATCAGCCAGTTTTTTCGCGCCGAGCTCGGCGTTGTTGCCTTCCAGACGTACGACAACCGGGACGTTAACGCCCACTTCGGCTACCGCGCCGATGATACCGTCAGCGATCAGGTCGCAACGTACGATACCGCCGAAGATGTTAACCAGTACGGCTTTTACATTGTCATCGGAGAGGATAATTTTGAACGCTTCGGTCACGCGCTCTTTGGTTGCGCCGCCGCCCACGTCGAGGAAGTTAGCCGGTTCGCCGCCGTGCAGTTTAACGATATCCATGGTGCCCATTGCCAGGCCCGCGCCGTTAACCATACAGCCGATGTTGCCGTCCAGCGCAACGTAGTTCAGTTCCCACTGCGCCGCCTGCGCTTCACGCGGATCTTCCTGAGACTGGTCGCGCATTTCGCGCAGGTCAGCCTGGCGGAACAGCGCGTTGCCGTCAGCGCCCAGTTTACCGTCGAGGCAGATCAGGTCGCCCTGCTTGGTCACCACCAGCGGGTTGATTTCGATCAGCGCCAGATCGCGCTCGAGGAAGATAGTCGCCAGACCCATGAAGATCTTGGTGAACTGCTGAACCTGTTTACCTTCCAGACCCAGTTTGAACGCCAGCTCACGACCCTGGTAAGGCATCGGGCCTGCCAGCGGATCCAGCGCCACTTTGTGGATCAGGTGCGGGGTTTCTTCCGCCACTTTTTCAATTTCTACGCCGCCTTCGGTAGAGGCCATAAAGACCACGCGACGGGAGCTACGGTCGACTACCGCGCCCAGGTACAGCTCTTTACCGATGTCGGTAGCGGCTTCAACCAGAATCTGGTTAACCGGCTGACCGTGTGCGTCCGTTTGGTAAGTCACCAGACGTTTGCCCAGCCAATGTTCAGCGAAAGCGCGAATGTCTTCTTTGGAGTTAACGACCTTCACACCGCCCGCTTTACCGCGGCCACCAGCGTGAACCTGACATTTCACTACCCACGGGCCAGCGCCGATTTTTGAAGCGGCTTCTTCTGCTTCGCGCGGAGTAGTACAGGCATAACCCACCGGAGCCGGTAAGCCATAGCGGGCAAAGAGTTGTTTTGCCTGATATTCATGTAAGTTCATGTGTTCTATCCATCCTATAAAATGTTGTTGAGTTGTGGTCTGGATCTTTTAGTTCTGCATAGCACAGAGTAGGCCTCCTCCCCGCACGGGGAGAGAGGCCGCTAACATCACTACACGTCCAGCAGCAGACGGGTTGGATCTTCCAGCAACTCTTTAATTGCCACCAGGAAGCCTACAGACTCGCGCCCATCGATCAGACGGTGGTCATAGGACAGTGCCAGGTACATCATCGGCAGAATTTCTACTTTGCCATCCACCGCCATCGGGCGGTCTTTAATGGCATGCATACCCAGAATCGCGCTCTGAGGCGGGTTGATGATCGGGGTAGACATCAGGGAACCAAAGACGCCGCCGTTGGTAATGGTGAAGTTACCGCCGGTCAGATCTTCTACGGTCAGCTTACCGTCACGGCCTTTAACAGCCAGCTCTTTGATGTTCTTCTCGATGTCAGCCATGCCTAGAGCATCCACATCACGCAGGACCGGCGTCACCAGGCCGCGTGGCGTCGAAACGGCCATGCTTACATCGAAGTAGTTGTGGTAAACCACGTCATCGCCATCGATAGAAGCGTTCACTTCCGGATAGCGTTTCAGCGCTTCAACCACCGCCTTCACGTAGAAGGACATGAAGCCCAGACGAATACCGTGGCGTTTTTCAAACGCGTCACCGTACTGCTTACGCAGGTCCATGATCGGTTTCATGTTCACTTCGTTGAAGGTGGTCAGCATCGCGGTGGAGTTTTTCGCTTCCAGCAGACGCTCGGCAACGCGCTTACGCAGACGGGTCATCGGAACGCGTTTTTCGGAGCGGCCAGCCAGCGGCGCAACCGGCGCAGCGGCCGGAACCGGTGCTGCAGCGGCTTTCGCCGGTGCTTTTGCCAGGTGCTTCGCAACGTCTTCACGGGTCAGACGGCCACCGACGCCGGTGCCTTTAATGGCGTTGGCATCGAGGTTGTGCTCAGCCAGCAGGCGACGGATCGCCGGGCTGAGCGCCTCGTTATTTTGCTCTTCCAGCGACGCCTGCTGACGCTGAGCCGGGGTAGACTCTTTGCTGTCAGCCTTGACGCTGGTTTCTTTACCCGCGCTGTTGCCTTCACGCAGGCGACCGAGGATCTGACGGGAAGTGACGGTGGTGCCTTCATCTTCCAGAACGGCATCAAGGATACCATCTGCCGACGCCGGTACTTCCAGTACCACTTTGTCAGTTTCGATTTCTACCAGCACTTCATCACGCACTACCGCATCGCCCGGTTTTTTATGCCAGGTGGCCACGGTCGCATCTGCTACGGATTCAGGCAGGTCAGGGACCAGAATATCTACGCTACTCATTATGTATCCTTAATTAATCGACGTTCAGCGCGTCATTGACCAGATCTTGTTGCTGCTTCTGGTGAACGGACATATACCCTACCGCCGGTGAGGCGGAGGCCGGGCGACCTGCGTAACGCAGAGCGGCCCCAAATGGAACTACTTCACGGAAATGATGCTGGCTGCAGTACCAGGCGCCCTGGTTCAGCGGCTCTTCCTGGCACCAGACAAAATCATGCACGTGAGCAAATGGTTTCAGTGCTTCCTGTACCGCCTGGTGCGGGAACGGATACAGCTGTTCAATACGCACGATAGCGACATCTTTCTGGTCGTTTTTGCGACGCTGTTCCAGCAGGTCGTAGTACACCTTACCAGAGCACAGCACCACGCGTTTCACCGCTTTCGGATCCAGTTCGTCAATCTCGCCGATGGCCGGCATAAAGGTGCCATTCGCCAGTTCGTCGAGCGAAGAGACCGCCAGCGGGTGACGCAGCAGCGACTTCGGCGACATCACCACCAGCGGACGACGCATCCCGCGCAGCGCCTGACGACGCAGCATGTGATACACCTGAGCCGGGGTAGACGGCACGCAAACCTGCATGTTCTGCTGAGCGCAAAGCTGCAGATAACGTTCCAGACGCGCGGAGGAGTGCTCCGGCCCCTGGCCTTCATAACCGTGCGGCAGCAGCATCGCCAGACCGCACATACGGCCCCATTTCTGCTCGCCGGAGGAGATGAACTGGTCAATCACCACCTGCGCACCGTTGGCGAAGTCGCCGAACTGCGCTTCCCAGATGGTCAGCGTGCGCGGCTCAGCCGTCGCGTAGCCATATTCGAACGCCAGTACCGCTTCTTCAGACAGCACGGAGTCCCACACTTTAAAGTCGCCCTGGCCGTTGTGTACGTGCTGCAGCGGCGTGTAGGTAGAACCGTTAGTCTGGTTGTGAATCACCGCGTGACGGTGGAAGAAGGTACCGCGACCGGCATCTTCACCGGACAGACGCACCGGAACGCCTTCATCAACCAGCGTGGCGTACGCCAGGTTTTCCGCACCGCCCCAGTCAAACAGCTTCTCGCCCGCCGCCATCGCCTGACGGTCGCCGTAGATTTTCGCGACGCGAGACTGCATTTCCACGCCTTCCGGCACGGTGCTGATACGGTTAGCCAACTCCTGCAGACGCTTCATGTCAACCTTGTTCGGGTAGCTTTCGTCCCACTCATGGTTGAGGTACGGCGACCAGGTAAAGGAGTGCAGGTTCATCGGACGCCACTCTTTCACCACGCATTCGCCCGCGTCCAGCGCGTCGCGATACAGGTTAACCATCTCGGTGGCATCTTCCAGCGTCGCGACGTTGTCCGCTTCCAGCTTGTCAGCATAGATTTTGCGCGGGGTCGGATGCTTTTTGATTTTCTGGTACATCAGCGGCTGGGTTGCGCTCGGCTCGTCGGCTTCGTTGTGGCCGTGACGGCGGTAGCACACCAGATCGATGAACACATCGCGTTTGAAGGTATTACGGAAGTCCAGCGCCAGTCGGGTGACGAAAGCGACCGCTTCCGGATCATCCGCGTTAACGTGGAAAATCGGCGCCTGCACCATCTTACCGATGTCGGTACAGTACGGGGTAGAACGCGCATCCAGCGGGTTAGAGGTGGTGAAGCCCACCTGGTTGTTGATAACGATGCGAACGGTACCGCCCACTTCATAACCACGCGCTTTGGACATGTTCAGGGTTTCCTGAACCACACCCTGACCGGTGACTGCGGCGTCACCGTGGATGGTGATCGGCAGAACCATGTTGCTGCTCGGCTCGTCGAGGCGATCCAGACGCGCACGCACGGAACCCATCACCACCGGGCTAACGATTTCGAGGTGCGACGGGTTAAACGCCAGCGCCAGGTGCACCAGGCCACCTTCGGTTTCGATGTCGGAGGAGAAGCCCATGTGGTACTTCACGTCACCGGTGCCGAGGTGTTCTTTATGTTTGCCGGAGAATTCGTCGAACAGTTCCTGGGACTGTTTACCCAGTACGTTGATCAACACGTTCAGACGACCACGGTGCGCCATACCCAGCACCACTTCACGCGTGCCACTCTTGCCCGCATGGCGGATCATCTCTTTGAGCATCGGCACCAGCGCGTCGCCGCCTTCCAGCGAGAAGCGTTTGGCTCCCGGGAACTTCGCCCCCAGGTAGCGTTCCAGACCTTCCGCGGCGGTCAGCTCGCTCAGGAAGCGCTTTTTCTCTTCCGCGGTAAAGGTGGCATGCCCCGCCTCAAAACGCTGCTGAATCCAACGTTTTTCTTCGGTGCTGGTAATGTGCATATATTCCGCGCCGATGTGGCCGCAGTAGGTTTGCTTGAGCGCGTCAATCAGATCGCCGAGCTTCATCGTCTCTTTGCCGATGGCAAAAGAACCTACGTTAAAGCTCTCCTGGAAGTCGGCCTCAGTCAGATCGTGGAAAGCGGGATCTAAATCAGCGACTCTATCCTGCTGCCACAGTCCCAGCGGATCGAGATTCGCATGCTGGTGACCACGGAAGCGGTAAGCGTTGATAAGCTGCAGGACTTTAACCTGCTTCGCATTCGTGTCAGGGTCGGAAATCGAAGAGGAGTAACGTGAGGCATCCTTCGCCAGACGACGGAAATAATCACGCGTTTTAGAATGAAATTGATCCGGTTTGACTCCGGTACCAGGTAACTGCTGGAACATTGAACGCCAGTGAGCGTCGACAGAGTCAGGATCGGTTAAGAAGTCTTCATAGAGCTGTTCTATCCAGCTCTGGTTAGCACCAGAGAGGTAAGAAGAGTCCAGCCAGGCTTTCATTGCGCCGTTCTGCATCGTGATCCCTTAAGCATTTTATGCTTATTTCGCCGTGGATAACTACGACGTACGCCGGTAAAGCACACGTCCCAGGGTTCACTTGCGAGCTCTTGTATCTGCACTGGCCCGCGAAGGAACCTTTAGAAACTGTCTTAAGAGTTTTTTACTCTCACCCTTCCCCTCTCTCAGAGGAAGTGCATGTGGCAGTTTTTAAAGGTTTCCTGCATGTTTGTTGCCTGATGGCGCTTCGCTTATCTGGCCTACGGGGATGTAGGCCGGATAAAACGGTACGTCGCCATCCGGCAACAACGACTACTTACGCACTACGTTGCAGCAGCATCGACTTAATATGGCCGATGGCGCGCGTCGGGTTCAGCCCCTTAGGACATACACTGACGCAGTTCATGATGCTATGGCAGCGGAATACGCTGAAAGCGTCACTTAATCCTTCCAGACGGCTGTCGGTTTCGGTATCGCGGCTGTCAATCAGGAAACGATACGCGGCCAACAGGCCTGCCGGGCCGATAAACTTGTCCGGATTCCACCAGAACGACGGACAAGAGGTTGAACAACATGCGCAGAGAATACACTCGTACAGACCGTCGAGCTTCTCACGCTGCTCCGGCATCTGCAGATGCTCACGAGCCGGAGGATTTTGCCCATTATTCAATAAGTAAGGCTTAATCTTCTCATATTGTGCATAGAATTGCCCCATGTCTACCACCAAATCGCGGATAACCGGCAATCCAGGCAGTGGACGGATAACAATTTTCTTACCCGGCTGATTCAGCGCGGAGATCGGCGTGATGCATGCCAGACCGTTTTTCCCGTTCATGTTCAGACCATCAGAACCACAAACCCCTTCACGGCAGGAGCGGCGGAACGACAGGCTCGGATCTTTTTCTTTCAGCTGGATTAACGCATCCAGCAGCATCATATCGCGACCTTCTTCCGCTTCCAGGGTGTAATCCTGCATGCGCGGAGCATCGTCTACGTCCGGGTTATAACGATAAACTGAAAACTCGAGTTTCATTTTCCTGTCTCCGCATTAATAAGTACGAATCTTCGGCGGGAATGCCGGACGCAGTTTCGGTTCCATATTGACGCTACGACGCGTCATAGACTCCGACTCTGGCAGATACAGGGAATGGCACAGCCAGTTTTCATCATCACGCTCCGGGAAGTCGAAGCGGCTATGCGCGCCACGGCTCTCGGTACGGAAATTGGCGGACATCGCGGTGGCGAAAGCCGTTTCCATCAGGTTATCCAGTTCCAGGCACTCAACGCGCTGGGTGTTGAACTCGCTGGAGGTATCATCCAGACGGGCATTTTTCAGGCGCTCGCGGATGGCTTTCAGCTGTTCAAGGCCTTTGGCCATCGCATCACCTTCACGGAATACCGAGAAGTTGTGCTGCATACATTCCTGCAGCGCTTTGCGAATTTCGACCGGGTCTTCACCGTTACGGTTACCGTTCCAACGGTTCAGGCGTTCCAGAGAAGCGTCAATCTCTTCTTCGGTAGCGTCACGCAGTACGCCCTGCTCGGCGATAGATTCCTGCAGATGCAGACCCACCGCACGACCAAACACCACCAGATCCAGCAGCGAGTTACCGCCCAGACGGTTAGCACCGTGTACCGATACGCAGGCAATTTCACCGACCGCGAACAGGCCAGGAATCACCACGTCTTCGCCCTGCTCGTTCACCGTCAACGCCTGGCCGCTCACTTTGGTCGGAATACCGCCCATCATGTAGTGGCAGGTTGGGATAACCGGAATCGGTTCTTTAACCGGATCAACGTGCGCGAAGGTACGAGACAGTTCCAGAATGCCCGGCAGACGGGATTCCAGCACCTCTTTACCCAGGTGATCCAGCTTCAGTTTAGCGTGTGGGCCCCACGGGCCGTCACAGCCGCGGCCTTCACGGATTTCGATCATGATGGAACGCGCCACCACGTCACGACCCGCCAGGTCTTTCGCGTTCGGCGCATAACGCTCCATGAAGCGCTCGCCGTGTTTGTTCAGCAGGTAACCACCTTCACCACGGCAGCCTTCGGTGACCAGCACGCCCGCGCCGGCGATACCGGTCGGGTGGAACTGCCACATTTCCATATCCTGCACCGGAACGCCGGCACGAATAGCCATACCCACGCCGTCACCGGTATTAATGTGGGCGTTGGTGGTGGACTGGTAAATACGGCCTGCGCCGCCGGTTGCCAGCACGGTTGCGCGGGCTTTGAAGTACACCACTTCACCGGTTTCGATACACAGCGCGGTACAACCGACGATGGCGCCATCGGCGTTTTTCACCAGGTCCAGCGCGTACCACTCGGAGAAAATCGTGGTGTGGTTTTTCAAATTCTGTTGATACAGCGTGTGCAGCAGAGCGTGACCGGTACGGTCAGCCGCCGCCGCGGTACGTGCCGCCTGCTCGCCGCCGAAGTTCTTCGACTGGCCGCCAAACGGACGTTGGTAGATGGTCCCATTCTCCAGACGGGAGAACGGCAGGCCCATATGATCCAGCTCCAGAATCGCTTCCGGGCCGGTCTTACACATATATTCAATCGCGTCCTGGTCACCAATATAGTCCGACCCTTTTACGGTGTCGTACATGTGCCATTCCCAGTTATCTTCATGGGTATTACCGAGCGCCACGGTGATGCCACCCTGCGCGGATACGGTATGGGAACGGGTTGGGAACACTTTAGACAGCAGCGCACAAGTCTGGCCGCTCTGGGAAATTTGCAGCGCCGCGCGCATACCTGCGCCACCGGCACCAATCACTACAGCATCAAATTCTCTGACTGGCAGTTTCATCACACACCCCACACCACAACAAATCCATAGATAACGTAAACCAGCAGCGCAACAACAATTACCAGTTGCAGCGTCAGGCGCAGAGCCAGCGGTTTAACGTAGTCGGTCAACACCTGCCACATGCCGATCCAGGCATGAATCAAGATTGAGAACAGAGCCAGCAGGGTGAACACTTTAGTGAACGCAGAGGCAAAGAAACCGCTCCAGATTTCCCAGGTCACTTCACCGTGCGTCGCAAAAAAGCCCACCATGTAGATGATGTACAGAGTCAGGACAATGGCGGTGGCGCGGACGAGGATGAAGTCATGTACGCCGTTGCGTCCTAATGCTGAGGCGTTGCTTACCATACGAGGACTCCTGCAAGAATTGAAAGCACGACTGTAATAACGAAAGAAATTTTGGCAGAGCGCTGACCGGCTTCGAGGGTTTCTTCGATATAACCGAAATCCATTAACACGTGACGGATACCCACAACGGCGTGGTAGGCCAGCGCAGTGAGGATGCCCCACATAATGAATTTAACGAAGAAACTGCTCATGATGGAGGAAGCGGTCAGGAAGCCTTCCGGGGAGGAGAGACTGGTGCCCAGCAGCCATAGCAGAATGCCCACCGCCACAAACGTAATCACGCCGGAAACGCGATGAAGAATGGACGCTATCGCTGTTATAGGGAACCGGATTGTTGTCAAATCCAGATTGACAGGTCTTTGTTTTTTCACATTTCTTATCATGAATAACGCCCACATGCTGTTCTTATTATTTCCTTCCTCCGGTCTGCAGGCGGGTCAAGCAGCGTCCTTTCTATAACTTCGCGTCATGGTTAAATCTGCTTCCAGATGCTAAAACGACGCGCTACAACGCTGGGTGGCTCGGGATTGCAGGGAGTTCCGGAGACCTGGCGGCAGTATAGGCTGTTCACAAAATCATTACAATTAACCTACATATAGTTTGTCTGGTTTTATGCAGAACAGTGATCACGCTCACGATTAAAACAATTTTTTAAAAATTAATCACGTGATTTGACAAATATTAAACATTATTGTTACAACCATCACCTGTAAAAGCATATAATGCTCAAAAGTTATGGGGGCACTCTTTCACCTGATAATAAGTTATGTAACAGTGTGATTGGGTTGACCTGGCCTGGCTGTAACGTTATTAGTGTTTGTTCAGGTTTGAATCATTGGATTGCTAAGACCCTGATTTGCTGTTGTTTCACTGTAGATTAGACGTGCACCGTCAAGCGCCCTTGCTCTGTACCCTTGCTTTATCTCTACAGCAGAGCCGTGAGCCAAATAACAAACTGGCACCGTCGAAATATTTTTTGAATTGCAAATCCGGCATCCGGCAGTCTTAAGCAAAAAGGCGCTAAGGAGACCGTAAATGGCTGATACAAAGGCAAAAATCACTCTATCCGGTGATACTGCTATTGAACTTGATGTGCTGAAAGGCACGCTCGGTCAGGATGTTATTGATATCCGTACTCTCGGTTCAAAAGGCATTTTTACTTTTGACCCTGGTTTTACCTCTACCGCATCTTGCGAGTCTAAGATTACTTTTATTGATGGCGACGAAGGGATCCTGCTGCACCGCGGCTTCCCAATCGATCAGTTAGCCACCGAATCTAATTACCTCGAAGTTTGCTACATTCTGCTGTACGGCGAAAAACCGAGCCAGGCCGAATTCGACGAGTTCACCACTACCGTCACTCGCCACACCATGATTCACGAGCAGATCACCCGTCTGTTCCACGCGTTCCGCCGCGACTCTCACCCGATGGCGGTGATGTGCGGGATTACCGGCGCGCTGGCGGCGTTCTATCACGACTCTCTGGACGTGAATAACCCGCGTCATCGTGAAATCGCCGCATTCCGTCTGCTGTCCAAAATGCCGACCATGGCGGCCATGTGTTACAAATATTCGATTGGCCAGCCGTTCATTTATCCGCGTAACGATCTCTCCTATGCCGGTAACTTCCTGCGTATGATGTTCGCAACGCCGTGTGAAGATTACGAAGTGAACCCGGTGCTGGAACGTGCGATGGACCGTATCCTGATCCTGCACGCTGACCACGAACAGAACGCTTCTACCTCCACCGTGCGTACCGCAGGCTCCAGCGGGGCCAACCCGTTTGCCTGTATCGCGGCCGGTATTGCTTCCCTGTGGGGGCCGGCACACGGCGGCGCCAACGAAGCCGCGCTGAAAATGCTGGAAGAAATCAGCTCCGTTGAGCACATTCCAGAATTCGTGCGTCGTGCGAAAGACAAGAATGACTCTTTCCGTCTGATGGGCTTCGGCCACCGCGTGTACAAAAACTACGATCCGCGTGCGACCGTCATGCGCGAAACCTGCCACGAAGTGCTGAAAGAGCTGGGTACCAAAGACGATCTGCTGGAAGTGGCGATGGAGCTGGAGCACATCGCGCTTAACGACCCGTACTTCATCGAGAAGAAACTGTACCCGAACGTCGATTTCTACTCCGGTATCATCCTGAAAGCGATGGGCATTCCGTCCTCCATGTTCACCGTGATCTTCGCGATGGCGCGCACCATCGGCTGGATTGCTCACTGGAACGAAATGCACACCGACGGCATGAAAATCGCGCGTCCGCGTCAGCTGTACACCGGCTACGAGCAGCGCGACTTCAAATCAGACCTCAAGAAGTAATCGAGGGTTTGAGTGTAAAAAAGCGCCTGCGGGCGCTTTTTTTATGGCAGTAACTCCGAAGCCGCTTGCCCATCCCGTAGGCCTGATAAGCAAAGCGCCATCAGGCAATATCAGCGCACATTGCCGGATGGCGGCTACGCCTTATCCGGCCTACTTAACACTGGCACCCCGGACACCAATAAAACGGCCTTGAGGACAGCATCGTCTTCTTAATCACCCCACCGCAGCGCTCGCACGCTTCGCCATCGCGATGAAACACCTTAAAACGGAACAACGCGCCGTGGTGCTTGTTATCATCCACCTGCCCGCGCGTGTTGTAGGAGAGTCGAGGAATATCGAGCAGCGCATGCGACAATGCTCCGAGCTGCTGTTCATCAAGCTGCGAAGCTTTATGGTTCCCGGTTAACCCCACCTGCCAGAGGATCTCAACCCGCAGATAGTTACCAAGCCCCGCGAGAAACGCCTGGTCCAACAACAGGCCGGAGAACTGGCGGTTGCGGAATTTTGCCGACAGCAGCCGCGTTTTTACCGCCTCCGGCGTTAAGGTCATATCAAGTACATCGGGCCCAACGCGCAGCAAAAACGGATGCGTTTTTAACGTTTCCGCCGTCAGCATTTCAATATCGGAAGCGCTGTACAGCAGGATGGCTTTATCCTCCGTTTGTAGCTTCACGCGCAGCATTCGCGTGGTCTGTGGTATTTCGCCGGCCTTCACCACCCGCCATACGCCGTACAGCTGATTATGACTGTAGAGCGTCAGACCGCCTGAAAAATGCGTTAACAGCGCCTTACCGCGTGTTTCTACGCGCATGACGTGTTGCCCAACCAGCTCCGCCGCGTAGGGCGCGAGTTCGGGGAATGCAAACCAGACCTCGGTTAATGTTTTATCTTTTATCGCCGCTTCGAGGCTATCCGCCGCGCGACGGATCTCTGGACCTTCAGGCATGCCCTATCCTTCTGCTAAACCAACATGCAAATATCGTGAGCGCCCTGCTCCGTCGACGCAAGCAGCAATTTCAGCTCCTCAGGAGGCGTAAGGCGGAAAGCCATAGTGACGAAACGGCGATGCCTCGTCTTCCAGAAGAAGTCTGGCCCCCAGAATGCGCTCTTTCGCCACCAGACGGGATAGTAAACTACCCGGCATATTTTTTAGCCCGCAGTCCCACTCCAGATACATCATCAGATATGACGCGGTTAGCTGCTCCCAGGATGAATATTGTTGCTGAATCAACCCTCCGATAATATTTAAAAATGACCTTGCCTCCAGCTCATCAATATATCCCACCGAAAAACCAATTCGCGCCAGCCAGGAGGCTCTGACTAAATCGTATCCGGTAATAGAGCAAGCATCAACATTCTGAAAGGGCAGCCCCTGTTTTTGCAAAAAGGCGATATACCGCTCTTTTGCAGCTATATTTTTCATCGTAATATCCGCACGCGATGTCGCGCGGGTAATTAACTGGCATAATGCTTTACGTAATGCCCGGTCACCGTCAATATTCCACGCGCAGCTCATTAATAAGCGGGCTTCTTTAATGTCGTCTTCGTTACTCAGATCAAGCTGCTCAAGCGAATTCACATAGCTAATGGAAGCATGATGGACGGACGTCTCACCAATCAAATAGAGCGCCTCTGCGCAGGCTGCATGCCTTTCATTGTCGGTTCTGAGGGGGTATGCGGGGTTCGCATTATACAGTTTGCCGATGGCAAACTCCGGCATCTTTTTCTTTGCATGAGCGTTCATAAAATAGCGCGCTATCGCCAGAAGTAACCATGCCATAAGCAGCCCGTTGACGATAAGGTAGAGCGATTTACCTTCAGCCAAAGTTAACTGTCGCTCGATCGTTTCACATGCCAGCAACGCGATAAGTGGGGTCGCTATTTTAAATGCCATTTTACCATCCCTGGATACGTTATCAGACACAAAATATAAGCGAAACCTCAGACCCAGCACCACTCCCGAAGGTTAATCACGGTCCAAATCAGAATAAATAAATAATGAAGTTCTTATATTCAGAATTGAAACATTTAAATTACGAATGAAAAACGGTACAGCCAAATACTGTACCGATTTTATAGCTCAAAAATAGGATTAGCTACCGAGGCTTAACGTGCTCACGACATCAGGCCGGGTTCGGGATGTCCACAAACGAGACATCCAGATCGGTAGTCTCATGGAGCCATTCACTCAGCGCACGGATCCCGCCGCGTTCGGTGGCATGATGCCCTGCAGCATAGAAATGTAGCCCCTGTTCACGCGCCGAATGGATAGTCTGTTCCGAGACTTCGCCAGTAATAAATGCGTCGACGCCAAAGCGCGCCGCGCTATCGATAAAGCCCTGGCCGCCGCCTGTACACCAGGCCACGCGCGAGACTTTATCCGGCCCGGTATCACCGCTCCACAGCGGTTTACGCCCCAGACGCGCTTCGATCCAGGAGGCCAGCTCAAGACCGGACACCGGCATCGACAATTCACCCCACGGCACCAGCGGTTCGATTTCTCCCAGGACGTTTATCCCCAACAACTGTGCCAGCTGGATGTTGTTGCCCAGCTCCGGATGCGCATCCAGCGGCAGGTGCCAACCGTAGAGATTAATGTCATTTGTCAGCAGCGCCTTCAGGCGATTGCGTTTCATGCCGCGCACGACCGGCGACTCCCCTTTCCAGAAATAGCCGTGATGGACAATCACCGCGTCGGCCTGCTGGCGAATGGCTTCATCAATCAGCGCCTGACTGGCGGTGACGCCAGTAATAATCTTCTGCACCGTTTCACGCCCCTCAACCTGCAGGCCGTTAGGCGCATAATCGCTAAAGGCGGCACTATTGAGTTTCTCGTTAATCAGTTGTTCTAGCTCGGTATTTTTCATCGTCGCTCCCTTAGCCGTTGATGCTGTTAAGCAGAATAAAATAGCGCCCTCGTGCGGCAACGTCGATACACAATTCCTTACCTCTGCCGTGTGACCGCTTAACTACGCGAAAAAAATGCGTAAATAACACGATATGCCTCTTTTTATGTGATGGACTTCATGTATATTTATGCAACCATACCGCATATTACAAAGATAATACGCTTTTCTACGTATTATTACATAAATGAAACAAAGCCTTACGCAGCATGCCGTTGCCGGGTTTCGAGGTCAAATGTGCAATGAATAAATCACAATCGCAGCCTAAGGCGATTTACTACGTCGTCGCTCTGCAAATCTGGGAATACTTCAGCTTCTATGGCATGCGCGCGCTGCTGATTCTGTATCTCACCAACCAGCTGAAATACAACGACACCCACGCCTACGAACTGTTCAGCGCCTATTGTTCGCTGGTGTACGTCACGCCCATCCTCGGTGGCTATCTGGCGGATAAAGTGCTCGGCAACCGCGTGGCGGTCATGCTCGGCGCACTGCTGATGGTCGTCGGCCATATGGTGCTTGGCGCCAGCGAAATCGCGCCGATGTTCCTCTACCTGTCGCTGGCAATTATCGTCTGCGGCTATGGGCTGTTTAAGTCCAACGTCAGCTGCCTACTGGGCGAACTGTACGAACCGGCCGATCCACGTCGCGACGGCGGCTTCTCGCTGATGTACGCAGCGGGTAACGTCGGTTCGATCATCGCACCCATCGCCTGCGGTTTCGCGCAAGAGCAGTATAGCTGGGCAATGGGCTTTACGCTGGCAGCCGTCGGCATGCTGGCCGGGCTGGTCATCTTCATCAGCGGTCGTCGCCATTTTGCCCACACCCGTGGGGTAAACAAAGAGGTGCTGTGCGCCCGCAATTTCCTGCTGCCGAACTGGGGCTGGCTGCTGGTGCTGCTGGTGGTTGCGCCGCTGTTTATCACCGTCCTGTTCTGGCAGGAGTGGTCGGTGTACGCGTTGATTGCCGCATCGGTAATTGGCCTGGTGGTGCTGGCGAAAATTTATCGCCGTGCGGAAACCGCCGAGCAGCGTAAAGATCTCCGTCTGATTGTGGTTCTGACTTTCTTCAGCCTGCTGTTCTGGGCATTTGCCCAGCAGGGCGGCAGTTCAATCAGTCTGTATATCGACCGTTTTGTAAACCGTGACGTGCTGGGCTATGAAGTGCCTACCGCCATGTTCCAGTCGGTCAACGCCTTTGCGGTCATGCTGTGCGGCGTGGTGCTGGCGTGGCTGATTAAAGAACAGGTCACCAATAACCGCGATCTGCGCATCTGGGGCAAATACGCGCTGGGTCTGGGTCTGATGAGCGCGGGGTTCTGTATTCTGACCCTGAGCGCCCGCTGGTCAGCCACCTACGGCCACTCCTCCATGCCGCTGATGCTGCTGGGGCTGTCGGTGATGGGCTTTGCCGAACTGTTTATCGACCCTGTCGCCATGTCGCAAATCACCCGTATCCAGATTCCGGGCGTCACCGGCGTGCTGACCGGTATCTACATGCTGCTTTCCGGCGCGGTAGCAAACTACGTGGCGGGTATTATTGCCGACCAGACGTCGCAGGCATCGTTTGATTCAGCGGGCGCGGCGGACTACTCGATTAACGCCTACATCGACGTGTTCAGCCAAATCACCTGGGGCGCGCTGGCCTGCGTTGGCGTAGTGCTGGTTATCTGGCTGTATCACACGGTGAAAGTGCGTAGCCGTCGCCTCGCGGTTGACGTCTAACCTACTCTGACGAGGCCGGAATATTCAGGCCTCGCTTTTTTTCGCCGCTTCATAAGCGGCTAACGTCGCCACCCTCGCCTGCGCGTGATCGACTATCGGCCGCGGATACGCCAGCGTGCGCCCCTGTTTATCTGCCCATTCCCAAGGCTGATGAATCGCCTTCTCGGGTACTGCCGCCAGTTCCGGCAGCCAGCGGCGAATAAATTCACCGCTTTTATCAAAACGCTCCCCCTGAGTGGTCGGATTGAAAATGCGAAAATAAGGCGCGGCGTCCGTACCGGTTGACGCGGCCCACTGCCAGCCGCCGTTGTTCGCGGCCAGACAGCCATCCACCAGCTGCGACATAAAATAACGCTCACCCTCTCGCCAATCGATCAGCAGATCTTTTACCAGGAAACTGGCGACGATCATTCTCAGGCGATTATGCATCCAGCCGGTTTCATTAAGCTGGCGCATCGCAGCATCGACAATCGGGTAGCCGGTCTCGCCTTTCTGCCAGGCAATCAGCGCCTTCTGCGCCGGGTTCCAGCGCACGCGATCGGTCCACGCGATAAACGGCCTGTGCTTGCATAAGGCCGGGTAGTAAGAGAGCAGATGGCGGTAAAACTCGCGCCAGATAAGCTCATTCAGCCAGACGCTCCCCGCGCCGCCGTTTAGCGCCTCGGGCTGTTCTGCCAACAGGCGATGCAGACACTGGCGCGGCGAAAGCACGCCGACGGCGAGGCAGGCCGACAAACGGCTGGTTCCCTCAATAGCCGGGAAATCGCGCTGGGTTTCGTACTCTGCCGCCTGCTGCTGGCAAAATTGGCGCAACTGCGCAATGGCCGCCTTTTCATCGGCGGGAAACAGCATCGCGTCGAACGGCTGCTGAGGATAGGTAAAATTGAGCGTTTCCCCTGCCGTCACCGTGGGCGCATCGCGTCGCTCCGGCGCGCGGACGCACTCCGGCATATGCGCCTGCAGGCGTCGTAACCAGGCATTTTTATACGGTGTAAACACTTTGTACATTTCCTGGCTACCGGTCATGACCGCGCCGGGCGCCAGGATAACGCTGTCATCAAAACCCTGGCAAACCGTGTTGGTAAGCCGGCGCTCTACGGCAGCATCACGCTGGCGCTCGTTAAATTCATACTGATAGTTGTAAAAAAGATGCGTTACTCCATGAGTCTGGCAAACGTCGTGCACCACCTCGACGCTGGCCGCAAAATCGGCCACTTCATGAAACACCAGCGGGATATTTTTCTTTGCCAGCGCCTGGCGGAGCGCGTTCAACTGCGCGGCAATATAGGCCGCCTGACGGGGAGCCATGGCATGCGCAGCCCACTGCTGAGGCGTGGCGATAAACAACGCCAGCACCTGCGCACGCGGATCGCGGCAGGCGGCGGCAAGGGCGAGGTTGTCATGCAGGCGTAAATCGGCGCGGAACCAGACCAGATGAGTGGACATAAAAACCCTGAATATATTTAACTAATACATTCATATTACACCAATTATTTCACCACACGCGGCTGGCCCGGCAACACAAGGCGAAAAAAAACCGCCCCATATAGCAGGAGCGGTTTGTCTCGTTCATTTACGCCACAACATTAATAAAAGTCGCAGGCGGCCTCTTCAGCTTGTTCCATCCATACCGGTTTCTCACTGGTTTTCGACCAGACGCGGTGCAGATAGCTATAGAAACGGGCGCGGTCTTTCCAGAACAGCATCACCGGCAGTGCAACAATCCCCGCCACCACGGCGAAAATACGGCGCATTAATATGATGTGTGCAGGATATTTTTTATACAGTTCCATATTCTCTCCCCTAAGTTGGCCGGCAACGCTCGCCGGAAAATGAAGCTCAGTAATCTGACTAAAAGAGTACCGCTTTTTGTGTAATTTTACTACTCATCCGACCACTAATTTAAGGCCGTTTTAGCTTTATTTACATTCAAAACGTAATTCAGTTACACGATTGTTAAATTAATACTAACCATTAGTTAAATTGTGGTCTTATCCATTTTTATACTTTTTTTACACCTCGCCCGGCGATTTTTGCGAAATCTTTGCACCCAAAATCCTACGCTTACCGGCATAACTCAACCATCCGGAGGTGGATTGTGACTACAGGCGTAATAGCCGGCGTGGTGCTGGTGTTCCTGTTACTGGCGTATCTGGTTTATGCCCTTTTGAAGGCGGAGGCGCTGTGATGGCTGCTCAGGGATTTTTACTCATTGCCAGCTTCCTGCTGGTGCTGTTTATTCTCGCTCGCCCACTCGGCAAAATGCTGGCGACAATGATCGGCAACGTGCCGCTGCCGGGCCTGGCGCGTGTGGAAAACGGGCTGTGGCGCATACTCGGGATTTCCGGTCAGGAGATGAGCTGGGGGCGTTATGCTATCGCTATTTTGCTGCTCAACCTGTGCGGCCTGTTGGTCCTGTTCGCGATGCTGATGCTACAAGGCTATCTGCCGCTGAACCCGCAGCAGTTACCGGGACTCTCCTGGCATCTGGCGCTCAATACCGCCGTCAGCTTTGTCAGTAATACCAACTGGCAGTCCTACAGCGCCGAAACAACCCTGAGCTACTTTAGCCAGATGGCTGGGCTGACGGTGCAGAACTTCCTTTCCGCGGCCACCGGTATTGCCGTGCTGTTTGCGCTGGTGCGCGCTTTTGCTCGTCACAACGTCAGCACGCTGGGCAACGCATGGGTCGATATCACCCGCATTACCCTGTGGCTGCTGCTACCGATTTCGCTGGTCCTGGCCCTGTTCTTTATTCAGCAAGGCGCGTTGCAGAACCTCCTGCCCTATCAGCCCTTTACCACGCTGGAAGGCGCGCATCAGCTCCTGCCAATGGGGCCAGTCGCTTCGCAGGAAGCGATCAAAATGCTGGGTACCAACGGCGGCGGTTTCTTTAACGCCAACTCCTCACATCCGTTTGAGAACCCCACAGCGTTGACCAACTTCGTGCAGATGCTGGCGATCTTCCTGATCCCGGCAGCGCTGTGCTTCGCCTTCGGCGAGGCGGTGAGCGATAACCGTCAGGGCCGGGCGATCTTATGGGCCATGACGATCATCTTCGTGGTCTGCGTGGCGGTGGTGATGTGGGCGGAAACTCGCGGTAACCCGCATCTACTGGCCTTTGGCGCGGACAGCAGCATCAACATGGAAGGGAAAGAGAGCCGCTTCGGCATCCTCGCCAGCAGCCTGTACGCGGTGGTGACCACGGCAGCCTCCTGCGGGGCGGTTAACGCCATGCATGACTCCTTTACCGCGCTGGGCGGCATGATCCCGCTTTGGCTGATGCAGATTGGCGAAGTGGTCTTCGGCGGCGTCGGATCGGGCCTGTACGGCATGCTACTGTTCGTGCTGCTGGCCGTGTTTATCGCCGGGCTGATGATTGGCCGCACACCGGAGTATCTCGGCAAAAAAATCGACGTGCCGGAGATGAAAATGACGGCGTTAGCGATTCTGGTCACCCCAACGCTGGTGTTGCTGGGTACGGCGCTGGCGATGATGACCGACGCTGGCCGCAGCGCGATGGCCAACCCCGGCTCGCACGGTTTTAGCGAAGTGCTCTATGCCGTCTCTTCCGCCGCCAACAACAACGGTAGCGCCTTCGCCGGCCTGAGCGCCAATACGCCGTTCTGGAACTGCCTGCTGGCGGTGTGCATGTTCGTCGGCCGCTTCGGCGTCATCATCCCGGTGATGGCGATTGCCGGTTCGCTGGTGAATAAAAAGATCCAGCCCGCAACGCCGGGGACGCTTGCCACCCACGACGCACTGTTTATTGGCCTGCTGATTGGCACCGTGCTGCTGGTTGGCGCCCTGACCTTTATTCCCGCTCTGGCGATTGGCCCGGTAGCGGAACATCTTTCCCTGTTTTGAGTGATGCGGAGCTATTGGTTATGAGTCGTAAACAACTGGGCCTGTTTGAACCGTCGCTGGTTCGCCAGGCGCTGATCGACGCCGTGAAGAAACTCAGCCCTACCGTCCAGTGGCGCAATCCGGTGATGTTTATCGTCTGGATTGGTAGCGTGCTGACCAGCGCGCTGGCCGTTGCCATGGCCGTGGGCGCTCTGCCGGGTAACGTGGGTTTCAGCAGCGCTATCGCGCTGTGGCTGTGGTTTACCGTACTGTTCGCCAACTTTGCCGAAGCCATGGCGGAGGGCCGCAGCAAGGCGCAGGCCAACAGCCTCAAAGGGGTAAAGAAAACCGCTTTTGCCCGCAAACTGCGCGAAGCCCGCTACGGTGCGGAAATGGATCATATTCCGGCCGATGATCTGCGCAAAGGCGACGTGGTGCTGGTGGAAGCCGGCGACATTATCCCCTGTGATGGCGAAGTGATTGAGGGCGGCGCGTCGGTGGATGAAAGCGCCATTACCGGGGAATCCGCGCCGGTCATTCGTGAATCCGGCGGCGACTTCGCCTCGGTAACCGGCGGGACGCGCATACTCTCCGACTGGCTGGTGGTACGCTGTAGCGTTAACCCGGGTGAGACCTTCCTCGACCGCATGATCGCCATGGTCGAAGGCGCCCAGCGACGTAAAACGCCAAATGAAATCGCGCTGACGATTCTGCTGGTGGCGCTGACGATTGTCTTCTTGCTGGCAACGGCAACCATCTGGCCGTTTTCCGCCTGGAGCGGCGCGCCCATTAGCGTCACCGTCCTGGTCGCCCTGCTGGTGTGCCTGATTCCCACCACCATCGGCGGCCTGCTGTCGGCCATCGGCGTGGCGGGGATGAGCCGCATGCTCGGCGCAAACGTGATCGCCACCAGCGGCCGCGCGGTAGAAGCGGCGGGCGATGTTGACGTGCTGCTGCTGGATAAGACCGGCACCATTACCCTGGGGAACCGTCAGGCCTCGCAGTTCCTGCCGGCTCAGGGTGTGGACGAGAAAACGCTGGCCGATGCCGCGCAGCTCTCGTCACTTGCCGATGAAACGCCGGAAGGCCGCAGCATCGTGGTGCTGGCAAAGCAGCGCTTTAACCTGCGCGAACGTGACGTCCAGGCGCTACACGCCACCTTCGTGCCGTTTACCGCCCAAAGCCGAATGAGCGGAATTAATATTGACAACCGCATGATCCGTAAAGGTTCGGTCGATGCTATTCGCCGCCATATTGAGAGCAACGGCGGTCATTTCCCGCTGGATGTCGAGCAAAAGGTCGAAAGTGTTGCCAGTCTGGGCGCGACGCCGCTGGTGGTGGCCGAAGGCGCGCGGGTGCTTGGGGTCATCGCGCTGAAAGATATCGTCAAAGGCGGCATTAAAGAGCGCTTTTCCCAGCTGCGCAAAATGGGCATTAAAACGGTAATGATCACCGGCGACAACCGGCTGACCGCCGCCGCCATCGCTGCCGAAGCGGGCGTTGATGACTTCCTCGCCGAAGCCACGCCGGAAGCCAAACTGGCGTTGATTCGTCAGTATCAGTCCGAAGGCCGGATGGTGGCGATGACCGGCGACGGTACCAACGACGCTCCCGCGCTGGCACAGGCCGACGTGGCGGTCGCGATGAACTCGGGAACGCAGGCGGCGAAGGAAGCGGGCAACATGGTGGATCTGGACTCTAACCCGACCAAGCTGATTGAGGTGGTGCATATCGGTAAACAGATGCTGATGACGCGCGGCTCGCTGACCACGTTCAGTATCGCTAACGACGTGGCGAAATATTTCGCCATTATCCCGGCAGCCTTTGCCGCCACCTGGCCGCAGCTGGGCGTGCTCAACATTATGCACCTGCACTCACCGAACTCGGCCATTCTCAGCGCGGTGATTTTTAACGCGCTTATCATCGTCTTCCTGCTGCCGCTGGCGCTGAAAGGCGTGAGCTACCGCCCGCTGTCGGCATCGGCGATGCTGCGCCGCAACCTGTGGATTTACGGCGCGGGCGGGCTGGTGGTGCCGTTTATCGGTATTAAAGTGATTGATTTACTGTTAACCCTGCTGGGTCTGGTGTGAGGAAATAACCATGTCTGCATTACGTCCTGCCATTGTCATTTTTCTATTCCTGGCGGTCATTACCGGCGGCGTCTATCCGCTGCTGACCACCGCGCTGGGGCAGTGGTTGTTCCATACTCAGGCTAACGGTTCGCTGATTTTTGAAAACCATGAAATTCGCGGATCGCAGCTTATCGGCCAGAATTTTAGCGATCCTGGCTATTTCCAGGGGCGTCCATCCGCCACCGCCGACGCGCCGGATAACCCAATGGCCTCCGGCGGCAGCAACCTGGCGGGCAGCAACCCGGCGCTGGATAAGCTGTTTACGGACCGCATTGCCGCGCTGCGCGCCGCTAACCCGGACGCCAGCCGCACGGTACCGGTTGAGCTGGTGGCCGCTTCCGCCAGCGGTCTGGATGCCAACCTGTCCCCTGCCGCCGCGCTGTGGCAGGTGCCACGTATCGCCAAAGCGCGCGGACTCTCGCCGCAATGGTTAACGCAACAGGTGCAGGCGGCAACCCATACGCCGCTGCTCGGCTTTCTCGGCCAACCTGTGGTAAATATTATTGAGTTGAATATGGCGCTGGATGCCCACAAGGATAATTGATGATGACCGACGAGCCGCTGCGTCCGAACCCGGATCGCCTGCTGGAACAAACCGCCGACGCGCACCGCGGAAAGCTGAAGATATTCTTCGGCGCCTGCGCCGGGGTAGGTAAAACCTGGGCGATGCTGGCAGAGGCGCAGCGGCTGCGTGCGCAGGGGTTAGACGTGCTGGCGGGCGTGGTAGAAACGCATGGCCGCAAAGAGACCGCTGCAATGCTGAATGGCCTGAGCATTTTGCCGCCAAAGCGTACCGCCTACCGCGGCCGCTACGTGACGGAGTTTGACCTGGATGCCGCCCTCGCCCGTCGCCCGGCGCTGGTGTTAATGGACGAACTGGCCCACAGCAACGCGCCCGGCTCCCGCCATCCCAAACGCTGGCAGGACATCGACGAACTGCTGGAGGCGGGCATCGACGTTTTCACCACCGTCAACGTCCAGCATCTGGAGAGCCTGAACGATGTCGTCAGCGGCGTCACCGGCATTCAGGTGCGGGAAACCGTGCCCGATCCCTTTTTTGACGCTGCTGATGAAGTCGTACTGGTGGATCTGCCGCCGGACGACCTCCGTCAGCGCCTGAACGAAGGCAAAGTTTATCTGGCCGGCCAGGCCGAACGCGCGATCGAGAATTTCTTTCGCAAAGGTAACCTGATCGCCCTGCGCGAACTGGCCCTGCGCCGTACCGCCGAGCGTGTGGACGATCAAATGCGCGCCTGGCGAGACGGTCAGGGGCAGGAAAAAGTGTGGCATACCCAGGACGCGATCCTGCTGTGTATTGGCCATCATGCCGGTAGCGAAAAGCTGGTGCGCACCGCCGCGCGTCTGGCCGCCCGTCTGGGCAGCGTCTGGCACGCCGTTTACGTTGAAACCCCTACGCTACACCGTCTGCCCGAACCGCAGCGCCGCGCCATTCTTAACGCACTGCGACTGGCGCAGGAGCTGGGCGCAGAGACCGCGACGCTGTCGGATCCGTCCGAGGAAGCGGCGGTGATCCGCTATGCCCGCGAACACAATCTGGGCAAAATTGTCATTGGCCGTCAGCAGAAGCGTCGCTGGTGGCGCGGTGAGCGTTTCGGCGACCGGCTGACTCGCCACGCGCCGGAACTGGACCTGCTGGTGATAGGCGTTGATGAGCCCCCCCTGCCGCTGCCCGAGCGCTCAAGCGACCGCCGCCCGTTTATCGACAAATGGCGCGTGCAGATCCGGGGCTGCCTGGTGGCGCTCGCGCTGTGCGCCGCCATTACCCTGGTCGCCGCTCAGTGGCTAATGACGTTTGACGCCGCCAACCTGGTCATGCTCTATCTGCTGGGGGTAGTGATCGTCGCGTTGTTCTATGGCCGCTGGCCGTCGGTGCTGGCAACGGTGATCAACGTGGTCAGTTTTGATCTCTTCTTTATTGCTCCACGCGGCACGCTCGCCGTCTCCGACGTCCAGTACCTGCTCACCTTCGGCGTGATGCTCACCGTCGGCCTGGTTATCGGTAATCTGACCGCTGGCGTACGCTATCAGGCGCGTGTGGCCCGCTATCGCGAACAACGAACGCGTCACCTGTATGAAATGTCGAAAACACTCGCGGTGGGCCGCAACGCCCACGATATCGCCCTCACCTGCGAGCAATATATTCGCTCGACCTTCCACGCCCGCAGCCAGGTGCTGCTGCCGGACGAAAACGGGAAGCTGGCGGCGCTGAATCATCAGGAAGGTATGACGCCCTGGGATGAAGCCATCGCCCACTGGAGTTTTGACAAAGGGCTGCCCGCCGGGGCAGGAACCGACACGCTACCCGGCGTCCCCTATCTGATTCTGCCGCTGCGCAGCGCGGATAAAACCCACGGACTGGTCGTCGTCGAGCCCAATAATCTGCGTCAGTTGATGGTACCGGAGCAGCAGCGGCTGCTGGAAACCTTTACCCTGCTGGTCTCCAGCGCACTGGAGCGGCTGGCGCTGACGGCAAGCGAAGAGCAATCAAGGCTTATCAGCGAACGCGAAAGCCTGCGTAACTCGCTGCTCGCCGCGCTGTCGCACGACCTGCGCACACCGCTGACCGTACTGTTCGGCCAGGCCGAAATTCTGACGCTCGATCTCGCCAGCAGCGGTTCGCCCTACGCGCCACAGGCGAACGAAATTCGCCAGCACGTGCTCAACACCACACGTCTGGTAAACAATCTGCTGGATATGGCGCGGATTCAGTCCGGTGGCTTTAACCTTAATAAAGAGTGGCTGACGCTTGAAGAGGTGATAGGCAGCGCGCTGCGTACGCTGGAGCCCACGCTTGGCGGGCGGCAAATCACCCTCGCCTTGCCCGATCCGCTGATGCTGGTGCACCTCGACGGTCCGCTGTTTGAGCGAGTGCTTAACAACCTGCTGGAAAACGCCGTGAAGTATGCAGGCAGCGAGGCACAAATCGGTATTCGCGCGGCGACGGAAAATAACCACCTGCTGTTGGACGTTTGGGACAGTGGGCCGGGCATTCCTGGCGGACAGGAGCAGCATATCTTTGCCAAATTTGCCCGCGGCCACAAAGAGTCAGCGATTCCCGGCGTGGGGCTAGGGCTGGCCATTTGTCAGGCTATCGTCGAAATTCACGGCGGGACGCTCTCTGTCAGTAACAGCCCGGAAGGTGGCGCCTGTTTTCGTGTTACACTTCCACTGGAAAAACCGCCAGAACTTGAAGAGGGATACGAAGAGCTGTGACCAGCGTTCTGATTGTTGAAGACGAACACGCCATTCGCCGTTTTCTGCGTACCGCACTGGAAGCTGAAGACCTGCGCGTTTTTGATGCCGAAACCCTCCAGCGCGGGTTACTGGAAGCGGCGACGCGTAAACCAGATCTGGTAATCCTCGATCTCGGCCTACCTGACGGCGATGGTCTCGATTTTATTCGCGATATCCGCCAGTGGAGCCCGGTGCCGATTATTGTGCTGTCGGCGCGCAGTGAAGAGAGCGATAAGATAGCGGCGCTGGACGCCGGTGCCGACGATTATCTGAGTAAACCGTTTGGTATCGGCGAGCTACAGGCGCGCTTACGCGTCGCGCTACGTCGCCATGCCGGTGCCCAGCCCAATGAACCCGTCGTCTCCTTTGCGAATATCACCGTTGACCTCGCCTCACGGCGAATTACCCGTGGCAGCGAAGAAATTCATCTCACCCCGATTGAATTCCGCCTGCTGGCTGTACTGCTGAATAACGCCGGTAAAGTGCTCACCCAACGCCAGCTCCTCAGTCAGGTATGGGGGCCCAATGCCGTAGAGCATAGTCACTATTTGCGCATTTATATGGGACATCTTCGCCAGAAGCTGGAAATAGATCCCGCGCGTCCTCAGCATTTATTAACCGAAACTGGAATTGGCTATCGTTTCATGTTGTGAATAGTTATTCATATTTACAACATAGCCAGCTTTTATTTTTATCAGAAACAACTCAATCTGAAAAATATTAAAATACGGTTTTAAAACCTTTTCAAATATATAATCAACACAATTTATTTACATTACTTAAACAATCCAGCATTTTATCCTAGCTCGTCGCTCATCAATAATGAATAATTTTATAAATGATCTCTCATTGTTGATCATTCTCACAGTTTTAAGTCTATCCGGAGATAAAATGACCTCGCTTTAAGATATTCATCGGAGGTCTACGAAATGGAAAACAATAACCGATTGATGCCCCACATAAGGCGGACAACGCATATTATGATGTTTGCCCACCGTAATAGTTTCGACTTTCACTTCTTTAACGCCCGATAAGTCTCCCGACTTCGGGTGCCTCGCAGTTATTTCTTGCTAATACAGGCCTTTGCCTGCTGCCAGCACTCGCTCTGACAAACCTGTTTCTGCCGGCCACCGGACCGGTTGGGTTTGCCACATTCTGAAAAAAGCAATGTCCTGATTTAATCATCAGCGGGATCGTATTGCTTTTTATCCGGCGATATCAATTTCTCCATCGAGAAATTGAGGGACTACTATTATCTAAAATAACGAGTCGAAAAATGTCTGAATTAAAAATTGCCGTAAGCCGTTCATGCCCTGACTGCTTTACTACCCAGCGTAGTATTATCAATACCTGCGACACCCACTTTATTGATGTCGCGGCGGCCGTATTATCTATTGAAGATGTGGAATGCGGTAAACTCGATGAAATAGATGCGACGGGTTATAACCTGCCGGTATTTATTGCTATTAATAAAGATCAGATCGTTCCGGCTGAATATCTTGCCCGCATTCAAGGGGTATTCGAGCACGATGAAACCCGCAACGATTTCTATGGCCGTCAGCTGGAGGCCGCCGCCCACAAGTACGAAGTCAACCTGCGCCCGCCGTTCTTCAGTGCGCTGGTGGATTATGTCGCCCAGGGCAACAGTGCCTTTGATTGCCCGGGGCATCAGGGCGGTGAATTCTTCCGTCGCCATCCGGCAGGGAACCAGTTTGTCGAGTATTTTGGCGAAACGCTTTTCCGCTCCGACCTGTGCAACGCCGACGTGGCAATGGGTGACCTGTTAATTCACGAAGGCGCGCCGTGCATCGCTCAGCAGCACGCGGCGAAAGTGTTTAACGCCGACAAAACCTACTTCGTGCTCAACGGCACCTCCTCCTCCAACAAAGTGGTGCTCAACGCGCTGCTGACTCCGGGAGATTTAGTGCTGTTTGACCGTAATAACCACAAATCCAACCACCACGGCGCGCTGTTGCAGGCTGGTGCCACACCGGTCTACCTGGAAACCGCACGTAACCCGTACGGCTTTATCGGCGGCATCGACGCCCACTGCTTCGAAGAAGGCTATCTGCGTGAGTTGGTGGCAGAAGTGGCGCCAAACCGCGCACGTAACGAACGCCCATTCCGTCTGGCGGTCATCCAGCTTGGCACCTACGACGGCACGATTTATAACGCCCGTCAGGTGGTGGATAAAATCGGTCATCTGTGCGACTACATCCTGTTCGACTCCGCGTGGGTAGGTTACGAACAGTTCATTCCGATGATGGCCGACTGCTCGCCGCTACTGCTGGAGCTGAATGAAAACGACCCGGGGATTCTGGTGACCCAGTCGGTGCATAAACAGCAGGCCGGTTTCTCGCAGACTTCACAGATCCATAAAAAAGATAGTCATATCAAAGGTCAACAGCGCTATGTGCCGCATAAACGTCTCAACAACGCCTTTATGATGCACGCGTCCACCAGCCCGTTCTACCCGCTGTTTGCCGCGCTGGACGTCAACGCGCGGATGCACGAAGGACAAGCGGGCCGCAATATGTGGATGGACTGCGTCTCGAACGGCATCGAAGCGCGTAAGCTGATTCTGGATAACTGCCACCACATTCGTCCGTTTGTCCCCGCCGAGATTGACGGTAAACCGTGGCAATCCTGGCCGACCGAGCAGATTGCCAATGACCTGCGCTTCTTCCACTTCGTCCCGGGCGAACGCTGGCACGGCTTCGAAGGCTACGCGGAGCATCAGTACTTCGTTGACCCGTGCAAACTGCTGCTGACCACCCCAGGCATTGACGCTAATGGCGAGTACGACACCTTTGGCGTGCCGGCCACCATTCTCGCCAACTACCTGCGTGAACACGGCGTGGTACCGGAAAAATGCGACCTCAACTCAATCCTGTTCCTGCTCACCCCGGCAGAAGATATGGCCAAGCTGCAACAGTTGGTGGCGCTGCTGGTGCGCTTCGAAACGCTGTTGGAATCTGACGCGCCGCTGCAGGAGGTGCTGCCGTCGCTCTACGGTCAGCATAAAGATCGTTACGCCGGTTACACCCTGCGCCAGCTGTGCCAGGAAATGCACAACCTTTATGCCCGCCACAACGTCAAACAGCTGCAAAAAGAGATGTTCCGCAAATCGCACTTCCCGCGCGTCAGCATGAACCCGCAGGAAGCGAACTTTGCCTACATCCGCGGCGAGGTCGATCTGGTGCCGCTGTCGATGGCGGAAGGCAAAATCGCCGCCGAAGGCGCCCTGCCGTATCCTCCTGGCGTGCTGTGCGTTGTCCCGGGTGAAATCTGGGGGGATTCCGTTCTGCGCTACTTCAAAGCGCTGGAAGAAGGCATCAACCTGCTGCCGGGATTTGCGCCAGAACTGCAAGGGGTTTACATCCAGGAACATGACGGTCGCAAAGAAGTGTGGTGCAACGTGATTAAACCTCAGCAGCCGCTGCCAGCGATGCTGAAAGGGGAGAAATTATGAGCAAAGCCAACAACAAAATGGGTGTTGTTCAGCTCACCATCCTGACGATGGTGAACATGATGGGCTCCGGTATCATCATGCTGCCCACCAAGCTCGCTGAAGTCGGCACCATTTCCATTATCTCCTGGCTGGTCACCGCCGTCGGTTCTATGGCGCTGGCCTGGGCCTTCGCTAAATGCGGGATGTTCAGTAAAAAATCCGGCGGCATGGGCGGCTATGCAGAGTATGCCTTTGGTAAGTCGGGCAACTTTATGGCCAACTATACCTATGGGGTATCGCTGCTGATTGCCAACGTCGCGATCGCAATTTCGGCGGTGGGTTATGGCACCGAGCTTTTCGGTGCCGCACTGAGCCCCGTGCAAATTGGGCTCGCCACCATCGGCGTGCTGTGGATCTGTACCGTTGCCAACTTCGGCGGCGCGCGCATTACCGGACAGATCAGCAGCATCACGGTATGGGGCGTCATTATCCCGGTGGTAGGTCTGTGCGTGATTGGCTGGTTCTGGTTCAGCCCGACGATGTACGTCGAGTCCTGGAACCCGCATCACGTGCCGTTCTTTAGCGCGGTCGGTTCATCCATCGCCATGACGCTGTGGGCCTTCCTCGGTCTGGAATCCGCCTGCGCCAACGCTGAAGTGGTGGAAAACCCGGAACGTAACGTACCGATCGCCGTGCTCGGCGGGACGCTGGGGGCGGCGGTGATTTACATCGTTTCCACCAACGTGATTGCCGGGATTGTGCCGAATATGGACCTGGCTAATTCAACCGCCCCGTTCGGCCTGGCCTTCGCGCAAATGTTCACGCCGGAAGTCGGTAAAGTGATCATGGCGCTGATGGTCATGTCCTGCTGCGGCTCGCTGCTCGGCTGGCAGTTCACTATCGCCCAGGTATTCAAATCCTCGGCGGATGAAGGCTACTTCCCGAAAGTGTTCTCTCAGGTTAGCAAGGCGGATGCGCCGGTTAAGGGGATGCTGGTGATCGTGGTGATTCAGTCCGGGCTGTCGCTGATGACCATCAGCCCGTCGCTGAATAATCAGTTCAACGTGCTGGTGAACCTGGCGGTGGTGACCAACATTATTCCGTACATCCTGTCGATGGCGGCACTGGTCATTATCCAGCGTATGGCTAACGTGCCGATGAATAAAGCGCGCATCGCCAACTTCGTGGCCTTTATTGGTGCGATGTACAGCTTCTATGCGCTCTACTCTTCCGGTGAAGAAGCGATGCTGTACGGTTCCATCATGACGTTCCTCGGCTGGACGCTGTACGGGCTGGTCTCACCGCGGTTTGAATTGAAGAATAAGCACGGTTAAGTCTGTGCCGATGTTGCCGGATGGCGCTTCGCTTATCCGGCCTACAACGACCACGATTATTGGTTGTGTGTCGCCCCGGCAAGGCATTTATGCCGGCCCCGTAGCAGCACGGAGCCAATAAAAAAGGGAGCCATTTGGCTCCCTTTTTCTTACTCGTGCAATCAGGCGTTTTTCAGCACTTCGCTAACAATCTCTACCGCTTCTTTCTCAATCTGCTGACGATGCTCAGCGCCGAGGAAGCTTTCGCAGTAAATTTTGTACGCATCTTCCGTACCGGACGGACGGGCAGCAAACCAGCCGTTATCGGTCATCACTTTCAGACCGCCGATAGACGCGCCGTTACCCGGCGCAGCGGTCAGGCGCGCGGTAATCGGGTCGCCGGCCAGGGTACTGGCGCTGACCATCTCAGGAGAAAGCTTAGACAACGCCGCTTTCTGTGCGGAAGTCGCGCCCGCCTGCAGACGGTTATAGCTTGGCGCGCCGAAACGTGCAGCCAGCTCGTTGTAGTGTTCCTGCGGATTCTTACCGGTAACGGCGGTGATTTCTGCCGCCAGCAGGCACATGATGATCCCGTCTTTATCGGTCGACCACGGCGTACCGTCGAAGCGCAGGAAGGAAGCGCCCGCGCTCTCTTCACCGCCAAAGCCAAAGCTACCGTCGAACAGGCCATCAACAAACCATTTAAAGCCGACCGGCACTTCCACCAGCTTACGGCCCAGCTCGTTCACCACGCGGTCAATCATTGCGGAAGAGACCAGGGTTTTGCCCACGGCAACCTCTTTGCCCCACTGCGGACGATGCTGGAACAGGTAGTTGATCGCCACCGCCAAATAATGGTTCGGGTTCATCAGCCCGGCCGGGGTGACAATACCGTGACGGTCGTAGTCAGGATCGTTGGCAAAGGCCAGATCGAACTTGTCACGCAGCGCCAGCAGGCCCGCCATCGCGCACTCGGAGGAGCAGTCCATACGGATTGCGCCATCTTTATCGAGGTGCATAAAGCGGAAAGTCTGGTCAACGTGATCGTTAACGATGGTCAGGTTCAGGTTGTAGTGCTTAGCGATACGTTTCCAGTATTCAATACCGGAGCCGCCCAGCGGATCAACGCCCAGCGTCAAACCGGCTTTCTGGATCGCCGCCATATCGACGATATCCGCCAGCCCTTCAATGAACGGCTGCACCAGATCCACTTCCTTCACATGACCCGAAGCCAGCGCCGCATCATAAGAGATACGCTTCACGCCGTTCAGATCGGCGGCCAACAGCGCGTTCGCGCGGTCTTCAACCACTTTGGTGACGTTGGTATCAGCCGGGCCGCCGTTTGGCGGGTTGTACTTGATACCACCGTCTTCCGGCGGGTTGTGAGACGGCGTAATCACAATGCCATCGGCCAGCGGGCCGCCTTTCTTGTTGTGCACCAGGATAGCGTTGGAAACCGCCGGCGTCGGCGTGAAACCATTGTTTTCCTGCACAATCACATCTACGCCATTCGCCGCTAACACTTCAAGCACGGAGATGAACGCAGGCTCAGAAAGCGCGTGCGTATCTTTTCCGACGTAGCATGGGCCCGAAATTCCGTTTTTCGCGCGCTCTTCAGCAATCGCCTGAGCAATGGCCAAAATATGCTTTTCATTGAAGCTGTGACGACCTGCGCTACCGCGGTGACCGGAAGTCCCGAATTTCACCGCGTGTTCCGCATTGCTCACGTCCGGCTGCAGCACGTAGTACTGGGCCGTCAGTTGAGCGACGTTGATCAAATCACTCTGCTGTGCGGGTTGACCCGCACGGGTATGGTTTGCCATTGCCTGGTCCTTCTTATGCAAGGGTTAGATTGTCAGTATTAGATGGTACCGCAAACCTTCTCAATCAATTCCGCCGGGAATTGCATTGACTGCATGATGTGCTCGACCATGCTGCATTTACGGCCCGTATTGGTGTTGGTAATGACCCAGTATGGCGTATCCGGAACCTGTTTGGGTTTCGTCTGGTTGCCGTTTTTCAGCAGCGTTTGCTCATCGGCGGCAAAGTAGACGCGGGTACGGCCATGCAGGGATTCGGTTGCCTCAGCAAACGCATTGTTGTCCAGAGAGTACAGCGTGGTCAGCACCAGCATGAAGCGGTTTACCGCTTTCTTCTGCTCTGCATACTCATCGGAGAGCAGCAGTTCGCGCATGGCACGGACTTTATCTTTGGCGGTTTTAACCGTTTTCACCTCAGCAACGGGAGCAGCAGCGGGCGCCGGAGCGGCAACCGGTTCTGCTTTGACGACCGGCGCGGCAGCAACGGCTGTCGGCTGGGAAGCGGCGGAGAATTTCAGCATACGCCGTAAAATGTCGGACGCGCTCTCGCCAATGCGCAGAGTGTGGGCTGCAATATAGCGATAGAGCTCGTCATCAACTTCGATCGTTTTCATCTTAATCCGGTGCGATAATTTTTCTGAATACAATTCATTGGGATTATAAAGTCAAAACCCAACAGCGGGTAGCGCCAAACCAGGGGCATGGCAAAATTCGGATGAGTTCCTCACTTGCCCCTGAGCGTTAGAATGTTGAACATGATACCCTAACCCGACAATGCGAAAAAAAGAACTTTGCTATGAAATTGAATTTCCGAGCGCAATCTGCACAAAACCTGCACAATAATTCCCCCATCGTTCTGGTCCACGGTCTGTTTGGCAGCCTGGATAACCTGGGCATTCTGGCCCGTGACCTGCTTGCCGATCACGATGTCATTCAGGTCGACATGCGTAACCACGGTTTGTCGCCGCGTTCCGACGACATGAGCTATCCGGCCATGGCGCAGGATCTGCTCGATACTCTTGACGCCAACCAGATTGAGAAAGCCACGTTTATCGGCCATTCAATGGGCGGTAAAGCGGTGATGGCGCTGACCGCGTTGGCCCCGGAGCGCATCGACCGCCTGGTGGCTATCGATATTGCGCCGGTGGATTACCACGTGCGCCGTCATGATGAGATTTTTGCCGCGATTAATGCCGTCACCAGCGCGGGCGTCGCCACGCGCCAGCAGGCAGCCACGGTGATGCGCGAGTATCTGCATGAAGAAGGCGTGATTCAGTTTTTGCTGAAGTCATTTGTTGACGGCGCCTGGCGCTTTAACGTGCCGGTATTGTGGGAGCAATATCCTCACATCGTCGGCTGGGAAACCATTCCCGCCTGGGAACACCCTGCGCTGTTTATTCCCGGCGGTAACTCACCGTATGTCACCGAAGCCTATCGTGACGATCTGCTGGCGCAGTTCCCGCAGGCGAAAGCGCACGTGATTGCCGGTGCGGGTCACTGGGTTCACGCCGAAAAACCGGACGCCGTGTTGCGCGCCATTCGCCGCTATCTCGCCGAGTGATTAAAAATGCATCGACCGCGCGCCATAATGGCCGTGGTCGTTGGCGTGCGGGTTCCACTGTTGTATGATTGCGCGCTGTCTGCGCCGGGCACCGTCCGGTAGCTTGTTTCCCCGAAGTCACTCAGAACCATGGCAAAAGAACAAACGGACCGTACGACATTAGATTTGTTCGCAAATGAGCGTCGGCCGGGAAGACCCAAAACCAATCCGCTTTCGCGTGACGAACAGCTCCGCATTAATAAGCGTAATCAGCTCAAACGCGACAAAGTTCGCGGGCTTAAGCGCGTCGAGCTGAAGCTCAACAGCGACGCCGTTGATGCGCTCAACGAGCTGGCGGCTGCCCGTGACATGAGCCGCAGCGAACTCATCGAAGAGATGCTGATGAGCCAACTGCCGCTGCTGCACGGGCAAGGGAAAGTCTGAAATATCCCCCCAGAACACACTTTCATGTAGCAGAGTGTGCAGTACGGCACGATAGCTGTTTCCGCACGCTTCTCTGTTCTGCTATGATTGCCCTTATCTGTGGGCAATAAGCCACCACCATATCATTAAGTTTCAAGAGGTTATTTTACTCATGGCAATCGTTGGCATCTTCTTCGGTAGCGACACCGGGAACACCGAAAATATCGCAAAAATGATTCAAAAACAGCTTGGTAAAGATGTCGCTGACGTTCACGACATTGCCAAGAGCAGCAAAGAAGACCTGGCAGGCTACGATATCCTGCTGCTGGGCATCCCAACCTGGTACTACGGTGAAGCCCAGTGCGACTGGGACGATTTCTTCCCGTCTCTGGAAGAAGTTGACTTCAACGGTAAGCTGGTCGCCCTGTTCGGCTGTGGCGATCAGGAAGACTACGCGGAATACTTCTGCGATGCGTTGGGCACTATCCGCGACATCATTGAGCCAAACGGCGCGACCATCGTTGGTCACTGGCCAACCGCAGGCTACCACTTCGAAGCGTCGAAAGGCCTGGCCGATGACGACCACTTCGTGGGTCTGGCGATTGACGAAGACCGTCAGCCGGAGCTGACCGCTGAACGTGTTGAAAAATGGGTTAAGCAGGTTGCTGAAGAACTGCACCTCGACGAAATCAAAAACGCCTGATGATATTGAGGCGCGATAACAAATCGCGCCTCATTAATAGGTAAAAGCAATCAAAATAATAGCTACATTTTTTTAACTTTTCAGCGCATACCTGTACAATATCTTCTGATTTAGCGCGGTCTCATCGCTCTGTTTGTCGGTGACGCCTCGTTTTTGAAAGCTTAGTTTACCCAAGCCTTGCTGTTTTCATTTAGCCAGGGTCATTCTATAATGAGACGCATTAAAACGGGTGAATTCTCTGTGATACTTTCGCTGATGGAAGTTAATCGTTTAGCAACAGGACAGATTCCGCATGACTGACAATAATACCGCATTAAAGAAGGCTGGCCTGAAAGTCACACTTCCACGGTTAAAGATTCTGGAAGTTCTTCAGGAACCGGATAACCACCATGTCAGCGCGGAAGACTTATACAAACGCCTGATCGACATGGGTGAAGAAATTGGCTTGGCCACGGTTTATCGTGTTCTGAACCAGTTTGACGACGCGGGCATCGTGACCCGTCATAACTTCGAAGGCGGCAAATCCGTTTTCGAACTGACTCAGCAGCATCACCACGATCACCTGATCTGCCTCGACTGTGGCAAAGTGATCGAGTTCAGCGACGAATCTATCGAAGCTCGCCAGCGTGAAATTGCTGCCAAACACGGAATTCGTCTGACCAACCACAGTCTTTATCTTTACGGCCACTGTGCAGAAGGCGACTGCCGTGAAGATGAACATGCGCATGATGGCGTTGAAAAATAACGTTTCGTGATGCCTGAAAAGCCAGCCTGAAGGTTGGCTTTTTTTATGGGCGCAATCTGCTCAATTCGCCTCACCTTACGTATGGTAAAAGCAACTTTGCCCGTCAGGAAAGCGAGCTTGTCATCCGCCTGCTCCAGCGGAGGGCCAGCCCTGAAACGCAAAAAGGGCGGAGAAAACTCTCCGCCCTTTTTGCTATAACAACAATCGCTATTTTGTGGCGTTGTTACTGCGAATTTCCTGCCACATTTTATCGCATTTGGCTTTTACGGTCTGGTCGTTACCGGTACGGGTTGCCTGAATACACTGCTGGTAGTCCAGCACGCGTACGCTTTCCTGATTGGCAAACTGTTCGTGCTGTTTCTCTTGCTTCAGCACGTTCAGTACGCTCTGGCAGGCCTGGATTTTATCCGGATTGCCTTCAGCGGTGTTAATGCACGCGCTGTAGGCATCCTTCAGCTTACTGTCTTCTTTCGGCGCGGATGGCTGAGCGCAAGCGGTAAGGCCAGCGGCCATCAGGGCAACAATAATCAGTTTTTTCATACGATGAGCCTCTTAGCGGCGACAGAGGCTTCCCCCTGCCGCATCATGCATCAGAAAATGGTGAACGGTGCGATAACCATGAATTTCACGTCACGCTCATCCTGGAAGATGTTGCCGTAACCACCGCCCCAGCTTGGGATGTCGGAGTGGTTGTCGTACTGAGTGAAGTGCAGTTTGAAGAGGGTACCCTTCGCACGACCTTCCTGTACGGTATACATGGCATCCAGGCTGTATGCAGATTCTCTGATCGTATTGTTTTTGTTGTAGTATGCGTCCGGGTTCATCTGCCAGGTCGCTGGTTTCGCATCCCATGCATAGACGTAGGATGCACCCACGGCCCAACCAGGAAGATTCCAGTTCTTCAGGTCATACATACCGCCGAAGAAGACCGCTTTTTCGCCGTTGGCGTTGAAGTCAGAGCGGTTATCCCACCAGATATCCAGACGACCGTTTGAGGATGCGTAGGTTGGAGTCATACGCTGCAGGAAGTAGCCCTGCTGACCGTCGGCCTTAACCCAGGTCCCTTCCAGACGGAAGTCGAAAACTTCGTTCAGCTTATAGCCGAATGTTAACGCCTGCAGCCACGCGGTGCCGTCGTAAATATCGTTCACGCCGTGATCGCTCACTTTGTCACGGGTACCGTAGAACTGGTAGCTGGTGGTCAGCGGGCCGCCAGGGATATCAAATTTGTAACTTGCTTTGGCGAAGTACTGATCGATATAGCCTTCCGCCTGACCGAATGCCGCTTCCAGCACCAGGTCGTTTTTGAAATCGTATTTCGCACCGATAGAGTGCAGGTAATCCACCTTGGTCTTCTTATCATTCTGATAGAAGTTATCCATCTCCAGATGCCATGGCGCCTTGTACTCGTTGGTCCACATGTAGGAGAAGCTCAGCGCGCCGCTGTCGCCGTAGTCAAAGTTTGCCCCGGCTTCAGCCCCCTGATAGGTACCCGGCATAAAGCTCCAGTGCGGCGCCAGCAGGGTCTGCCCCGTCGGCTGAATGTAACCCGCACGCGCCCAGGTTGGGCCAAGTTTAAATTTAGCCGCCGCTTTATACAGGCTGATACCGCTCTTATCGCCGCTGTAATCTTCGCTATAGCCTTTATTTTTTGACGAGAATGCAATTTCGTTCGGGTGACCGCTTTCGCTGCTTTCTGCCATTTCAATTGCGGTAAACGCCGCAATATCAATACCGAACATGTCAGCCGCATAACCTGACTGGAAGTCGAGGTTGGCGTTCCAGGTGGAGTGAGAAAGGTTGGTTTTATATTTGTCGTGGTCGGTCACATCTTTACGGTCACGCTCACGCTGCCAGTAATAGATGCCGCCGGTTAATGTTGAATCATCAATGAACCCTTCTGCCTTCGCTTCCGGAGTCATTACAAAGCCTGACATTGCTGTCACACCGGCGATAGCCAGCGCCAGCGTACTACGTTTGCCACTAAACGTACGCATAGTTATATCCTCTTTGACTTTTAAAAATGCCGCTGCAAAGCAGAAGCAAAAAATAAAACGCTAAAAAAATGAACTTCTGGAAAAAGGTGTTTCAGTACACCGATAGACTATTTTTCGCGACGCGAATTATCAATCCTTTTCCGCAACAAGAGTGCAGGATTATGACAAAGCGCACATATTTGGTTTCAATGTGTAACGTAATGCGTTATTAACATTTTGCCGCGCCAGACCTTGCGGGGCCTAAATCAAATGTTAATGAGACCGTTTACACGTCAGGTTTGTAACAAAGAGTGTGACAAAAAGAGAAAATCTTAGAGGCAGGAAATTCATATTAATTCGCTACGCGAAACTATAGATCATAGAGGGATATATCGATGAGCAGTACTTCCATTGGAGGGGGATCAGGATTGGCAAAAAAAACGCCGCAAAGCGGCGTTTTAAAATTAGCTCGTGACTGGCTTAACCAACCCAGGTATCACGTAAACCAACGGTACGGTTAAAGACCCGCTTCTCTGCCGTGCTGTAGCGGCTATCGAGGCAGAAGTAACCCTCACGTTCGAACTGGTACGCTTTACCGGCCTCAGCGGCCTGCAGAGACGGCTCAGCATAGCCCTGCTTGATAACCAGTGACTCTGGGTTCATCACCGCAAGGAAGTCATCTGCTGCGCCCGGGTTAGGCACGCTGAACAAACGATCGTACAGACGAATTTCCACCGGCAACGCATGTGCAGCGCTAACCCAGTGAATCACCCCTTTCACCTTACGGCCATCGGCCGGATCTTTACTCAGGGTTTCAGCATCGTAGGTACAGAAGATGGTGGTGATATTGCCTTCGGCATCTTTCTCCACGCGTTCAGCTTTCACCACGTAGGCGTTACGCAGACGCACTTCTTTACCCATCACCAGACGCTTGTACTGCTTATTGGCTTCTTCACGGAAGTCTGCGCGATCGATCCAGATTTCAGCGCTAAACGGCACTTCGCGGCTGCCCATTTCCGGTTTATTCGGATGATTAGGCATGGAAACCATTTCGCTTTCGCCCTGCGGGTAGTTTTCGATAACCAGTTTTACCGGATCGATAACCGCCATCGCGCGCGGCGCGTTTTCGTTGAGATCTTCGCGAATGCAGGATTCCAGCGATGCCATCTCAATGGTGTTGTCCTGCTTGGTCACGCCGATGCGCTTGCAGAACTCACGGATGGACGCTGCGGTGTAACCACGACGACGCAGACCGGAGATGGTCGGCATACGCGGGTCGTCCCAGCCTTCTACGTGTTTTTCCATCACCAGCTGATTCAGCTTGCGCTTGGACATCACGGTGTATTCCAGATTCAGGCGCGAGAATTCGTACTGGCGCGGGTGAACCGGAATGGTGATGTTGTCCAGCACCCAGTCGTACAGACGACGGTTGTCCTGGAACTCCAGCGTACACAGGGAATGAGTGATACCTTCCAGCGCATCGCTAATGCAGTGGGTGAAGTCGTACATCGGGTAGATGCACCACTTGGTGCCGGTCTGGTGGTGATCGGCAAATTTAATGCGGTACAGCACCGGGTCACGCATAACGATAAACGGTGAAGCCATATCGATTTTGGCGCGCAGGCAGGCAGTACCTTCCGCAAAGCCACCGGTACGCATTTTTTCGAACAGCGCCAGGTTCTCTTCTACGCTGCGATCGCGGTACGGGCTGTTTTTGCCCGGTGCAGTCAGCGAGCCGCGGTATTCACGGATCTGTTCCGGCGTCAGTTCATCAACGTAGGCCAGACCTTTATTGATAAGCTCAACGGCATAGGCGTGCAGTTGATCGAAGTAGTCCGAGGAGTAGCGAACGTTGCCAGACCAGTGAAAACCTAACCATTCGACGTCGTTTTTGATCGACTCTACGTATTCGATATCTTCTTTCACCGGGTTGGTGTCATCGAAACGCAGGTTGCACTGGCCCTGATAGTCTTTCGCGATACCAAAGTTCAGGCAGATAGATTTCGCGTGGCCGATGTGCAGATAGCCATTCGGCTCTGGCGGAAAACGCGTATGCACCGTGTTGTGCTTACCGGTTGCCAGATCTTCATCGATGATCTGACGAATAAAGTTAGTCGGGCGGGCTTCAGCCTCACTCATCGTGGATTCCTCAAAGCGTAAACAACGTATAACGGAACATGATCTTATAAGCAGCGCCCGGAGACAACTATTAGTTGCACAAAAAGGCGTTCTTCCGATGAATATGGGGGAATTTGCGGCAAAAAAAAGCGGCGGAGGAATTCCCCCGCCGCTTAAGGCATTAATCCACTTTTACTCAGGAGCGATTATTTACCTTTAATCTCATACAGCGGCGTCTGGCCCGCAACCACGTGACCTTCGGCTTTAATCACCAGACCGCCGAAATCATCGCTGTTGCTGCATACGACCGGGCTGATCATGGAGCGCGCGTTCGCGTTCAGGAAGTCCAGATCCATTTCCAGGATTGGCTGACCTGCTTTCACTTCTGCACCCTCTTCAACCAGGCGGCTGAAGCCTTTACCTTCCAGCGCCACGGTATCGATACCCATATGGACAACGATTTCCGCGCCTTTATCTGTTTCCAGGCAGAACGCATGGTTGGTATTGAAGATTTTCACAATAGTGCCCGCAGCCGGGGAAACCACGATGTTGTCCGTCGGTTTCACCGCAATGCCGTCGCCAACCGCTTTGCTGGCGAACGCTTCGTCAGGCACCTGCTCCAGTGCGACCACATCACCGGTAATCGGTGAAACCAGCGATTCAACCGTTGCGGCATTAGCCACTGCCTGCGGTTTTGCCGCAGCCGGCGCGCTGTCAGCAGAAGCGGCGGCAACCGGGCCACGCGCAACCACTTTCTTCATCGCATCGCCAATCGCTTCTGCTTTCGCGCCGACGATAACCTGGATGGTTTGTTTGTTCAGTTTCACCACGCCGGAGGCACCCAGGCGTTTACATACTGCGTCGCTCACCTTCGCGGAGTCGGCAACGGTCAGACGCAGACGGGTAATACAGGCGTCAATCGCCTTCAGGTTGTCGGTCCCGCCAACGGCAGCAATGTAGCTGGTCGCCAGTTGATCCAGACCTTCTTCAGTGTTGCTGTTGGCTTCGTTGGTCACAACGTTTTCGTCTTTATCTTCGCGGCCCGGCGTTTTCAGGTTAAACATGCGGATAACCACGCTGAACAGCACGAAGTAGATAACGAAGAACACCAGACCCATCACCACCAGCATCCAGACGTTCTTACTTGCTGCCGGCAGGCTGTACATCAACACGTAGTCGATGGCCCCTGCGGAGAAGGAGAAGCCCGCGTGGATACCCAGCAGCGTCGCAATAAACAGGCTCACGCCGGTCAGAATCGCGTGCAGGAGGTACAGAACCGGCGCCAGGAACATGAACAGGAATTCCAGCGGCTCGGTAACACCGGTCAGGAACGCGGTGACCGCAACGGACAGCAGCATACCGCCGACCATCGGACGACGCGCTTTTGGAGCCGCGAAGTACATCGCCAGTGCCGCACCCGGCAGACCAAACATCATGATCGGGAAGAAGCCGGACATGAACATACCCGCGGTGCCGTCACCCGCATAGAAGCGGTTGATGTCGCCGTGGAATACCGCACCCGCCGCGTTGGTGAACTCACCAATCTGGAACCAGGCGATGGTGTTCAGCACCTGATGCAGACCGGTTGGGATCAGCAGACGGTTGATGAAACCAAAGATACCGGAGCCCAGCGCGCCCGCGCCGACGATCCACTCACCGCCCGCATGGATGGCGTTCTGCACCGGCGGCCACACGTAGCCGAAGATAGCAGCCAGCACCAGACAGAAGAAGCCGGTCGCGATCGGCACGAAACGTTTACCGCCGAAGAAGCTCAGGAAGTCAGGCAGTTTGATACCCGCCCAACGGTTATACACGGCACCACCGACCAGGCCGGTAATGATACCCGCCAGCACACCCATGTTAATGGCTGGGTTGATAGTCACCATTGCTTTGGTCAATACGAAGTAACCTACCGCCCCCGCCAGCGCTGCCGCACCCGCGCTGTCTTTCGACCAGCTGGATGCCACACCGATAGCGAAGATTAGCGCCAGGTTATCAAAGATAGACCCGCCCGCCTGCGCAATAAACGCGACGTTGAGCAAATCTGGCTGACCAAATCGCAGCAACAGCGCCGCTACCGGCAGCACGGCGATAGGGAGCTGTAACGCCCTACCTAGTCGCTGGAAAAACCCTAAAATATTCATCTTATTCCCCCTACGAGACCCCGAGACGGCTCATTTAATCTGAGCCATTTTTTTATTGTGCTAAAAAGCATGACACTGCGATGTCTTGTAAACTGCATTTACAACTGTTCAGGCATCAGAGTGTGTGAAAATTTAATTCGTATCGCAAATTAAACGCGTGTTTTTTGTGACTATAGTCACCAAATATTGTTCTCACCACTCCCTTTCACTGGCTAACTATGAAAACTTATTTTATCATTCAAAAAATCAAAACGGATTGCTCCCTATCGATGCAAACAGGTTACGCTTAGAGAGTGCACGGAGACGCCATCCGCCAACTTCTTACATTTTACATTTGAGGTGAAGAATGAGACTGATTCCTCTCGTTAACGCTGAACAAGTCGGCAAATGGGCTGCTCGCCACATCGTTAACCGCATCAACGCATTTCAACCGACCGCGGACCGTCCGTTTGTCCTCGGACTGCCAACCGGCGGTACCCCGCTGGCGACCTACAAAGTGTTAGTCGAAATGCATAAAGCGGGCCAGGTTAGCTTTAAACATGTTGTCACCTTTAACATGGACGAATATGTCGGCCTGCCAAAAGAGCATCCGGAAAGCTATCACAGCTTTATGCACCGTAACTTCTTCGATCATATCGACATTCCTGAAGAAAACATCAATCTGCTGAATGGCAACGCGCCAGATGTTGACGCAGAATGCCGTCGCTATGAAGAAAAAATTCGTTCTTACGGTAAAATCCACCTGTTCATGGGCGGCGTGGGCAACGACGGACACATTGCGTTCAACGAACCGGCATCGTCACTTTCTTCCCGTACCCGTATCAAGACGCTGACCCACGAAACCCGCGTGGCAAACTCCCGCTTCTTCGATGGCGATGTCTCTCTGGTGCCAAAATATGCGCTGACCGTTGGCGTGGGCACCCTGCTGGATGCCGAAGAAGTGATGATCCTGGTGCAGGGCGCACCGAAAGCGCTGGCGCTGCAGCAGGCGGTTGAAGGCAACGTTAACCATATGTGGACCATTACCTGTCTGCAGCTGCACCCGAAATCGCTGATCGTTTGCGACGAACCGTCCACGATGGAGCTGAAAGTTAAGACCCTGAAATATTTCAATGAATTAGAAGCTGAAAATATCAAAGGTCTGTAATGTCTTACCCGTCCCACGCCGCGGCGTGGGACAACATTTTTTGAACACCGGGGGTCGTAATGTATGCATTAACCCATGGCCGGATCTTTACCGGTCACGAAATTCTGGATGACCATGCGATTATCGTCGCCAATGGCCTTATTGAACGTATTTGCCCACTGGCTGATGTACCAGCGAACGTCGAACAGCGTTCCGTGAATGGCGCCATTCTCGCCCCTGGTTTTATTGACGTTCAGCTTAACGGCTGCGGCGGCGTACAGTTCAACGATACTGCCGAAGCGGTGACCGTTGAAACGCTGGAAATTATGCAAAAAGCCAATGAGAAATCTGGCTGCACCAGCTTCCTGCCAACGCTGATTACCACCAGCGACGACCTGATGAAACAGGGCGTACGTGTGATGCGTGAATATCTGGCTAAACATCCGAACCAGGCGCTGGGTCTGCACCTCGAAGGCCCGTGGCTAAACCTGGTGAAAAAAGGCACCCACAACCCGGAATTTGTGCGCAAGCCGGATCACGAACTGGTGCAGTTCCTCTGCGACAATGCTGATGTGATCACCAAAGTGACCCTGGCGCCAGAGATGGTCGCACCGGAAGTGATTACCGCGCTGGCTAACGCCGGTATCGTGGTTTCCGCCGGGCACTCTAACGCCACGGCGAAAGAAGCGCGCATCGGTTTCCGCGCGGGTATCACCTTTGCCACGCACCTGTTTAATGCCATGCCTTATATGTCTGGCCGTGAACCTGGCCTGACCGGCGCGATTCTCGATGCGAATGAAATCTACTGCGGTATCATTGCTGATGGCCTGCACGTGGACTACATCAATATCCGTAACGCCAAACGCCTGAAAGGCGATAAGCTGTGCCTGGTCACCGACGCCACCGCACCGGCAGGCGCCAATATTGATCGGTTCATTTTTGCTGGTAAAACAATATACTACCGCAATGGTCTCTGCGTAGACGAAAACGGCACCTTGAGCGGTTCATCGCTGACGATGATCGAAGGGGTCCGCAACCTGGTCGAGCACGCTAACATTGCGCTGGATGAAGTGCTGCGCATGGCAACGCTCTACCCTGCTCGCGCGATCGGTGTTGAAAAGCACCTCGGCAGCATTGCCCCGGGTAAAGTGGCGAACCTGACCGCATTCACCCACGACTTTAAAATCATCAAGACCATCGTTAATGGCGACGAGGTCGTTACTGAGTAAGAGAAAGTATGACATCAGGCGGACAAGCTCAAATTGGTAATGTTGATCTCGTAAAACAGCTTAACAGCGCGGCCGTTTACCGCCTGATTGACCAGCATGGGCCAATCTCACGTATTCAGATTGCCGAGCAGAGCCAGCTTGCCCCTGCCAGCGTGACCAAAATCACGCGTCAGCTTATTGAACGCGGGCTGATCAAAGAAGTCGATCAGCAGGCCTCCACCGGGGGCCGCCGCGCCATTTCTATCGTCACCGAAACCCGCAATTTCCACGCGATTGGCGTCCGTTTGGGCCGCCATGACACCACCCTGACGCTGTACGACCTGAGCAGCAAGGCGGTTGCTGAAGAACATTACCCGCTGCCGGAGCGCACTCAGGAAACGCTGGAACACGCGCTACTCAATACCATTGCCGCCTTTATTGAATCGTGCCAGCGTAAAATACGCGAGCTGATCGCCATTTCAGTGATTCTGCCGGGCCTTGTCGACCCGGAAAGCGGCATTATTCGCTATATGCCGCATATTCCAGTCGAAAACTGGCGTCTGGTGGAAGCACTGGAAAAACGTTTTAAAGTCACCTGCTTTGTCGGTCACGACATCCGCAGCCTGGCGCTGGCAGAGCACTACTTTGGTGCAAGCCAGGACTGTGAAGACTCCATTCTGGTGCGCGTGCATCGCGGTACCGGTGCGGGCATCATCTCTAACGGGCGTATTTTTATCGGCCGTAATGGCAATGTGGGTGAAATCGGCCATATTCAGGTCGATCCGCTCGGCGAGCGCTGCCACTGTGGCAACTTCGGCTGTCTGGAAACCGTGGCCGCCAATGCCGCCATTGAACAGCGCGTGCGCCATCTGCTTGAACAGGGCTACCAAAGCCGTATTACGCTTGACGATTGCCACATCAAAACCATCTGTAAGGCGGCCAACAAAGGCGATCCGCTGGCCACCGAAGTTATTGAACACGTAGGCCGCCATCTCGGTAAAACAATTGCTATCGCCATCAACCTGTTTAATCCGCAAAAGGTGGTGATTGCCGGCGAGATCATCGAAGCTGACCGCGTGCTGTTACCCGCCATCGAAGGTTGCATCAATACTCAGGTTCTGAAGGCGTTTCGTAAAAATCTGCCGGTAGTACGCTCGACGCTCGACCATCGCTCCGCCATTGGCGCTTTTGCGCTGGTTAAACGCGCCATGCTGAACGGGATTTTGCTGCAACATTTGTTGGAAGGTTAGTCCTGAGAGGCAATGCCGGGGATAACGTGTATAATTACGCCTCTTTAAAATAAACGCCAGGTAGTCCATGACCATTCAGAATGTAATCTGTGATATTGACGGCGTGCTGATGCACGACAACGTCGCTGTGCCGGGTGCGGCAGAATTCGTCGCGCGCATACTGGATAAAGGTATGCCGTTTCTCTGTCTAACTAACTACCCTTCACAGACGGGTCAGGATTTGGCGAACCGCTTCGCCACTGCGGGTATCGACGTGCCCGACAGCGTGTTTTATACCTCTGCCATGGCAACCGCCGATTTCCTGCGTCGCCAGGAAGGAAAAAAAGCGTACGTGGTCGGCGAAGGCGCATTGATCCACGAACTCTATAAAGCCGGGTTCACCATTACCGACGTCAATCCTGATTTCGTTATCGTGGGTGAAACTCGCTCGTTCAACTGGGAAATGATGCACAAGGCGGCATTCTTCGTGGCTAACGGTGCACGCTTCATCGCCACCAACCCGGATACGCACGGTCGCGGCTACTACCCCGCCTGTGGCGCACTTTGCGCTGGTATTGAAAAAATCTCAGGCCGTAAGCCGTTTGTGGTTGGCAAACCCAGCCCGTGGATCATCCGCGCCGCGCTTAACAAAATGCAGGCGCATTCAGAGCAGACGGTGATCGTCGGCGATAATCTGCGCACGGATATTCTGGCCGGCTTCCAGGCAGGTCTGGAAACGATTCTGGTTCTTTCTGGCGTCTCCACCGTTGATGACATCGATAATATGCCGTTCCGTCCGTCATGGATTTATCCGTCAGTTGCGGAAATCGACATTATCTAGCGGCTCACGCCGTGACGCTATTCACAACCCATTGTTAACTCTAACAGTGAAACCGATGTCTTCCTGGGCATCGGTCTGAATCATCCCGCTCATTCGCGTTTTATAGTGGCTCGTCAGCTAGCGCATCTGCCCACTGAGTCCACATCCAATCTCAAATAACTCAACTCTGACGCCTCCGGGATTCAGACGGCCGATGCAATGGAGAAAAACATGCTTAGCCGCCGTCAATTCCTTGCAGCCAGCGCCGCACTGCCGCTCGCCTGTGCGCTGCGCCCGGCCTTTGCCGCTCTGCCCTCACCGCTCATGATTGATTCCCACGTGCACGTCTGGAAAACCGACCCGCGCTATCCTTACGCTAAGGACCGCAAAGCGCCGCCGCAGGATTTCACCGCCGAAATGCTGCTCTCACTGATGGCCGCAAACGGCGTTGCACGCACGGTGATCGTACAGGTTATTCACTACCGTTGGGATAATCGCTATCTGGCCGACGTTCTGCGGCAGTATCCGGATAAATTCCAGGGTATCTGCCGCGTTAACCCGGAAGACCCGGCAGCACCGGAACATCTGGCCCGCCTGACCACCGACGAAGGTTTTCGCGGCGTCAGGTTGAGTCCTTCTGATAAAGCTGACGGCGACTGGATCCGTGGGTCGTTAATGAAACCACTCTGGCGACAGGCCGCCGACCTGAAAGTACCGATGACCATTCTGGCCGCCCCCAGCCGAATGCCCGACCTTATTCCCTGGATTGAGCAAAACCCGGAGCTGACGGTGGTCATTGACCACATGGCTGATTCACCGCTGAATCATCCTGACGAGCTGAACAAGCTGCTGGCGCTGGCGCGTTATCCACAGGTCTACGTCAAAATTTCGCATATGTGGTCACTCTCCCAGCAGTCTTATCCCTACCCTGATGCCGCGCAGCAGGTTAAGCAGGTGTTTGATGCCTTTGGGGCACAGCGACTGATGTGGGGTACCGACTGGCCAATCTGTTTGAATAAACTGAGCTACGCGCAAGCGGTCGCGCTCTACCGCGATCACCTGGCGTGGTTAACCCCCAAAGACCGCGAGCAAATTCTCTACAAAACGGTCCAGCAGATCTGGCCTTTCGGCATCGTCTGAGCTCACCCCGTGCAGATTTTGCCTCTGCACGGGACGAGAAATCTATTCTCGTTACCTACCGCCTGGCAAAAAAGAAGATTATTCAAAAATAACGCATGAAAAATAATATTTCATCAATAATAGAAGAATAGACGTACGTATTTTTTAGTATTCCATAAGCCCCATTGCATTTTTTCTTTCTGAGGCGGAAAAACCCTTGCGCCGACCCCGCCTTTACGGCATTTTTTTAGTCATGCAAGGGCAACGCGATAGCGCAGCGCCACACAACAACACAGCACAACAGGGTTAACGGAGAAGTCTATGTGTTCTATTTTTGGTGTACTGGATATTAAAACTGACGCGGGCGAGCTGCGTAAAAAAGCGCTTGAGCTCTCCCGCCTGATGCGCCATCGTGGCCCGGACTGGTCCGGTATCTACGCATGCGATAAAGCCATTCTTGCGCATGAACGTTTGTCGATTGTTGACGTGAACGCCGGCGCACAGCCGCTGTATAACGAAAAGAAAACGCACGCTCTGGCGGTCAACGGTGAAATCTACAACCATCAGGCGCTGCGCGCTGAATATGCCGATCGCTATCAGTTCCAGACCGGATCTGACTGTGAAGTTATCCTCGCGCTGTACCAGGAGAAAGGCCCCGAGTTCCTTGACGATCTACAGGGCATGTTCGCCTTCGCGCTGTATGATAGCGAAAAAGACGCGTATCTGATTGGCCGCGACCATATCGGTATTATCCCGCTGTATATGGGTCATGATGAATTTGGTAACTTCTATGTCGCCTCAGAAATGAAAGCGCTGACCCCGGTTTGTCGCACCATTCAGGAGTTCCCGGCAGGCAGCTACCTGTGGAGCAAAGACGGCGAAATTCGCCAGTACTATCAGCGTGACTGGTTCGATTACGACGCGGTAAAAGACAACGTTACCGACAAAAATGAGCTCCGTCAGGCGCTGGAAGAGTCCGTGAAAAGCCACCTGATGTCCGACGTCCCATACGGCGTGCTGCTCTCCGGCGGTCTGGACTCTTCGGTTATCTCGGCTATCACCAAAAAATTCGCCGCCCGTCGCGTTGAAGATCAGGAACGCTCTGAAGCCTGGTGGCCACAGCTGCACTCTTTCGCCGTCGGTCTGGAAGGTTCACCTGACCTGAAAGCCGCGCAGGAAGTGGCTAACCACCTCGGCACCGTGCACCATGAAATTCATTTCACCGTGCAGGAAGGCCTTGATGCCATTCGTGACGTTATCTACCATATCGAGACCTATGATGTGACTACCATCCGCGCCTCCACGCCGATGTACCTGATGTCACGTAAAATCAAAGCGATGGGCATCAAAATGGTGCTATCGGGCGAAGGCTCCGATGAAGTATTTGGCGGCTACCTGTACTTCCATAAAGCGCCGAACGCCAAAGAACTGCACGAAGAGACCGTACGTAAGCTGCAGGCTCTGCATATGTACGACTGCGCCCGAGCCAACAAAGCAATGTCCGCCTGGGGCGTGGAAGCGCGTGTACCGTTCCTGGATAAAAAATTCCTCGACGTGGCAATGCGCATCAACCCGCAGGACAAAATGTGCGGCAACGGAAAAATGGAAAAACACGTGCTGCGCGAGTGCTTCGAATCCTATCTGCCGGCAAGCGTTGCGTGGCGCCAGAAAGAGCAGTTCTCTGACGGCGTTGGCTACAGCTGGATTGATACGCTGAAAGAAGTGGCGGCAAAACAGGTTACCGATCAGCAGCTGGAAACCGCGCACTTCCGCTTCCCGTACAACACGCCGAGCTCAAAAGAAGGCTACCTGTACCGTGAAATCTTTGAAGAGCTGTTCCCGGTGCCGAGCGCTGCGGAATGCGTACCGGGCGGCCCGTCCGTGGCATGCTCTTCGGCAAAAGCCATTGAGTGGGATGAAGCATTCAAAACCATGGACGATCCGTCTGGCCGTGCGGTAGGCGTGCATCAGTCAGCCTATAAGTAAGTAAACACGATATCTGAATAGCAGGGCCCCGATGGTGACATTGGGGCCCTGCTCCTTTCTGCTGCCGGCAAACCCACGTTTGCAGTGACAACTGTCATTTCTTATTCGGGTGCCAGAACCTACTAGCCAACGCACTGCGAAGAGTCTATTTTACGTTTGGGATAACGGTAAATAGCCAATAATTGCCGAATAATGCGCCAGGCTGTTCGCAACCTAACCAAACAGTCACATTCCGGTGAATTTCATTGAAAAAGGTGTTGACGGTCCAGGGCTCAATACGCATAATGCGCCCCGCAACGCCGATAAGGTAACGCGAAAAAAAGATGGCTACGTAGCTCAGTTGGTTAGAGCACATCACTCATAATGATGGGGTCACAGGTTCGAATCCCGTCGTAGCCACCATCTTTTTTTGCGGGAGTGGCGAAATTGGTAGACGCACCAGATTTAGGTTCTGGCGCCGCAAGGTGTGCGAGTTCAAGTCTCGCCTCCCGCACCATTCACCAGTAAGCGTTGCACGGATGGGGTATCGCCAAGCGGTAAGGCACCGGTTTTTGATACCGGCATTCCCTGGTTCGAATCCAGGTACCCCAGCCATTTTTCTTCGATATTTGCGGTTCACCGCGACGGTATTGGGGTATCGCCAAGCGGTAAGGCACCGGTTTTTGATACCGGCATTCCCTGGTTCGAATCCAGGTACCCCAGCCATCGAAGAAAACAATCTGGCTACGTAGCTCAGTTGGTTAGAGCACATCACTCATAATGATGGGGTCACAGGTTCGAATCCCGTCGTAGCCACCATATTCCGGAGTGCCGGGTTTACCCGGTTATCCAAAAACAATTTGTTGGGGTATCGCCAAGCGGTAAGGCACCGGATTCTGATTCCGGCATTCCGAGGTTCGAATCCTCGTACCCCAGCCAATTTTAAAAGTCGTTCACATCAGTGAATGCACCCGTTGGGGTATCGCCAAGCGGTAAGGCACCGGATTCTGATTCCGGCATTCCGAGGTTCGAATCCTCGTACCCCAGCCAAATTTTAAAGCTCGCTTCGGCGAGCTTTTTTTGTTTTTGCCCCTTCCAGAATCTCGTCGGTCTGATAAGCAAAGCGCCATCAGGCAGCGTGCCGGATGGCAGCGCTGCCTTATCCGGACTACAACGACAACCCCAGCGCGTACTTCAGCGCCTGACGTTTCAATACGCCCGCCCGCTGTGCCGCCATTAATCCCACATTACGCAAAACTCGCAGCGGGCCGAGATCGTTGCTGAAACCGGCGTAGAACAGATCCATGCCGCTTTGCATCAGCAGATTATCCACGCGTCGACGGGACTGATAGCGTTGCAGCACCTGCAGGCTAGCCCAGTCTTCGCCGACGCTACGTGCGTTTGTCAGAACATCCAGCAAAGCATCAACGTCACGGTAACCCAGATTCACGCCCTGCCCCGCCAGCGGATGAATGGTATGCGCGGCGTCGCCTACCAGCACCAGCCCGGCCTGAACATAGTGCTGCGCATGCCGACGGGTGAGCGGAAATGCCGCCGCAGCAACCGGGGTAACTTTTCCTGAACGTTCCGGAAAATGCGCAATGATTTCCCGCTGGAGCTGCGCCATCGTCAGCGACTGAAGCTGACGAATTCGTGCCGGCGTGTCGTACCACACCAATGAGGCCCAGTTATCGTAAAGCGGTAAAAAGGCGCGCGGCCCGGTTGGTGTAAATTGCTGCCAGGTGCTGTCACCCGGTTCGTTTTCGGACTTGACGGTAATCAGCATACAGGATTGTGGATACTGCCAGCCGTGCACGCCAATACCCGCCAGTTGCCGCACCTGCGACTGCGCCCCGTCGGCACCGACCACCAGACGAGCAACAATCTCAGTGTCATCCGCCAGATGCAGATGCTGGCCGTGTATTTCGTTTAACGCACTGCCGTGCAGCAGCGTGACCTGCGGATGCGCCTCCAGCGCCTGCCACAGCGCCAGCTGTAAAACATTGTTCTCGACCATATAGCCAAGGTTTGGCAGCTTCAGCTCGGCGGCATCAAACACCACGTGCGCGGTCTCCCACTCCCAGGTCTCAAGACGCCGCCAAGGATGCGCACGCATCGCCAGTACGGCGTCCCAGACGCCCAGACTGCGTAACAGCTGCACAGATGCGGCGCTGATGGCGGAAATGCGCACGTCCGGCTGAGCCGTCGGATCAAATGCCGGAGGTGGGGCTTTATCCAGCACCACAACCGAAAAACCATTCTGCGCCAGACCTAACGCTAGCGCGCCGCCGACCATCCCACCGCCGATAACGGCAACGTCAGTATGTCGAATTGTCATCATTTATTATCCTTAAAGCCGAATCCCTTAAGTTTACCGGACTTTTGTCCTTTACGGCGAATATCCGCCAGGCTGGTCACAACCGCGTCAAAGCATTACAATACGCGCCCGGCAATGTTGGCTATTCATAATTGAGCAAGAGCAAGGCGATGACAAAAAAACTCCATATTAAAACCTGGGGCTGTCAGATGAACGAGTACGATTCATCAAAGATGGCCGATCTGCTGGATGCCACTCATGGGTATCAACTGACTGAAAACGCAGCAGAAGCCGATGTCTTGCTGCTGAACACCTGCTCAATTCGAGAGAAAGCGCAGGAGAAAGTCTTTCACCAGTTAGGCCGCTGGAAATTAATCAAAGCCAAAAACCCAAAGGTCATTATTGGTGTCGGCGGCTGCGTTGCGTCTCAGGAAGGCAAACTCATTCGCCAACGCGCCCACTACGTAGATATTATTTTCGGGCCGCAAACGCTGCACCGTCTGCCAGAAATGATTGACGCCGTACGCAACAATCGTCGCCCGGTGATTGACGTCAGCTTCCCGGAAATCGAGAAGTTTGACCGTCTGCCTGAACCGCGCGCCGAAGGCCCGACCGCATTCGTTTCCATCATGGAAGGCTGTAACAAGTACTGCACTTACTGCGTGGTGCCGTATACCCGCGGTGAAGAGGTCAGCCGTCCGTGCGACGACATCCTGTTTGAGATTGCCCAACTGGCCGCTCAGGGCGTGCGTGAAGTCAACCTGCTGGGACAGAACGTTAACGCCTGGCGCGGTGAGAACTACGATGGCACCACCGGCTCCTTCGCCGAACTGCTGCGCCTGGTGGCCGCCATTGACGGGATCGACCGCGTGCGTTTCACCACCAGCCACCCGATCGAGTTCACCGACGACATCATCGAAGTCTATCGCGACACGCCGGAGCTGGTGAGCTTCCTGCACCTGCCGATTCAGAGCGGTTCCGACCGCGTGCTGAACCTGATGGGCCGCCCGCACACCGCGCTGGAGTACAAATCGATTATCCGCAAGCTGCGCGCCGCGCGTCCGGATATTCAGATAAGCTCCGACTTTATCGTCGGTTTCCCGGGAGAAACGCCCCAGGACTTCGAGCAGACCATGAAGCTGATTGCCGATGTGAACTTTGACGTGAGCTTTAGCTTTGTCTTCTCCGCGCGTCCAGGCACGCCGGCAGCCGATATGGTCGACGATGTACCGGAAGAAGAGAAAAAGCAGCGCCTGTACATTCTTCAGGAGCGCATCAACCAGCAGGCCATGGCCTGGAGCCGTCGCATGCTCGGCACCGTTCAGCGTATCCTGGTGGAAGGCACTTCACGTAAGAGCATTATGGAACTGACCGGGCGCACCGAGAACAACCGCGTGGTGAACTTCGAAGGCACGCCGGATATGGTCGGTAAGTTTGTCGACGTGGAAATCATCGACGTCTACACCAACTCCCTGCGCGGCAAGCTGGTGCGCACCGAAGATGAGATGGGCCTGCGTGTGGTTGAAACGCCGGAGTCGGTCATTGCGCGTACCCGCAGAGAAAGCGACCTGGGCGTAGGAATCTACCAGCCTTAATCTTCATGGCCCGTCAGCTCTGGCGGGCCTTGTATTTCCTCCTGCCACCCCCATATTTATCGCAATGCTTGCGCCTTTTGACTGCGGCGTGAATAATTCCTTTACGAGCCAAAGACGCGTGTCCTACGGCTATACAGACATAAGAGGAACAGTTTGAACATAGACACTCGCGAAATTACCCTGGAGCCTGCAGACAATGCCCGTCTGCTGAGCCTGTGTGGCCCGTTTGATGACAATATCAAACAGCTGGAGCGACGACTGGGCATCGAAATCAACCGCCGCGATAACCATTTCAAACTGACGGGACGCGCCATCTGCGTGACCGCCGCTGCCGATATTCTGCGTAACCTGTATGTGGATACCGCCCCGATGCGCGGCCAGATTCAGGACATTGAGCCAGAGCAGATCCACCTGGCGATTAAAGAAGCGCGCGTGCTGGAACAAAGCGCCGAGAGCGTGCCGGACTACGGTAAAGCGATCAATATCAAAACCAAGCGTGGTGTGATCAAACCGCGTACGCCTAATCAGGCGCAGTACATCGCCCACATTCTCGATCACGATATCACCTTTGGTATCGGCCCGGCCGGTACCGGTAAAACCTACCTGGCGGTGGCGGCAGCGGTCGATGCGCTGGAGCGTCAGGAAATTCGCCGTATTCTGCTGACCCGTCCGGCGGTTGAAGCGGGCGAAAAACTCGGCTTCCTGCCGGGCGATTTAAGCCAGAAGGTTGACCCGTATCTACGCCCGCTGTACGACGCGCTGTTCGAGATGCTCGGCTTCGAGAAAGTTGAGAAGCTGATGGAACGTAACGTCATCGAAGTCGCGCCGCTGGCCTACATGCGTGGCCGTACGCTGAACGATGCGTTCATCATTCTTGATGAGAGCCAGAACACCACCATCGAACAGATGAAGATGTTCCTGACCCGTATCGGCTTTAACTCCAAAGCGGTTATCACCGGCGACGTCACCCAGATTGACCTGCCGCGCAGCACCAAATCTGGCCTGCGTCACGCCATCGAAGTACTGGCCGAAGTCGATGAAATCAGCTTTAACTTCTTCCACAGCGAAGACGTGGTGCGCCACCCGGTGGTTGCCCGCATCGTCAACGCTTATGAAGCGTGGGAAGAAGCCGATCAAAAACGTAAAGCCGAGCTGGCCGCCGAACGTAAACGCGAAGCTCAGGCGCAGGAGCAGAAATGAGTCAGGTGATCCTCGATCTCCAGTTGGCCTGTGAAAACAACACCGGCCTGCCAGAAGAAAGTCAGTTCCAGCGCTGGCTGGATGCCGTTATCCCGCAGTTTCAGGAGGAATCAGAAGTGACGATTCGCCTGGTGGATGAAGCTGAGAGCCATGAACTGAACCTCACCTATCGCGGTAAGGATAAACCGACCAACGTCCTCTCCTTCCCGTTTGAGGCGCCACCGGGAATGGAGATGCCGCTGCTGGGCGATCTGATCATCTGCCGTCAGGTGGTGGAGCAGGAAGCCGTTGAGCAAGGCAAACCGCTGGAAGCCCACTGGGCGCACATGGTTGTCCACGGCAGCCTGCATCTGCTGGGCTATGACCACATCGAAGATGAGGAAGCGGAAGAGATGGAAAGCCTCGAGACAGAGATAATGCTTGCTCTGGGCTATGAGGATCCGTACATTTCCGAGAAGATTGCAGAATAGTAGTTTGCCGGATGGCGGCGCTTGCGCCTTATCCGGCCTACATTCATGCATTTTGCAGGCCTGATAAGCGTAAGCGCCATCAGGCAAAACATGCCGTCCGGCGCTGAATTTACGCGCGACGAGCGACAGTTTAATCAACATGAGAACCCAAACGACGCCATGAGCGACGACAATTCACACAGTAGTGACACAGTAAACAGCAAAAAGGGATTCTTCTCCCTCTTACTCAGCCAGCTTTTCCACGGTGAACCGAAAAACCGTGACGATCTTCTGGCGCTGATCCGTGATTCCGGGCAAAACGAGCTTATCGATGAAGATACGCGCGACATGCTCGAAGGGGTAATGGATATTGCCGACCAGCGCGTCCGCGACATCATGATCCCGCGCTCCCAAATGATTACCCTGAAACGCAACCAGACCCTGGACGAATGTCTTGATGTCATCATCGAGTCCGCCCACTCGCGTTTCCCGGTTATCAGCGAGGACAAAGATCACATTGAAGGGATTCTGATGGCCAAGGATCTGCTGCCGTTTATGCGCAGCGACGCCGAAGCCTTCAGCATGGATAAAGTGTTACGCACCGCGGTTGTCGTACCGGAAAGCAAACGGGTTGACCGTATGCTCAAGGAGTTCCGCTCCCAGCGCTACCATATGGCCATCGTTATCGATGAGTTTGGCGGCGTTTCGGGCCTGGTGACTATCGAAGATATTCTGGAGCTTATCGTCGGCGAAATCGAAGACGAGTATGACGAAGAGGACGATATCGACTTCCGTCAGCTCAGCCGCCACACCTGGACGGTGCGCGCGCTGGCCTCTATCGAAGACTTCAACGATGCCTTCAGCACCCACTTCAGCGATGAAGAGGTCGATACCATCGGCGGGCTGGTGATGCAGGCCTTCGGTCATCTGCCGGCGCGTGGGGAAACCATCGACATTGATGGTTACCAGTTTAAGGTGGCGATGGCTGACAGCCGTCGTATTATTCAGGTTCATGTTAAGATTCCGGACGATTCCCCCCAACCGAAACTGGACGAATAATCTCCATGGCATTTGCCTCATTGCTTGAACGCCAGCGCATTCGCCTGCTGCTGGCGCTACTTTTCGGAGCCAGCGGTACGCTGGCTTTTTCTCCTTATGACATCTGGCCTGCGGCGATTATCTCGCTGATGGGCCTGCAGGGGCTGACGCTCAACCGTCGCCCGGTGCAGGCTGCGGCCATTGGTTATTTCTGGGGCTTCGGCCTGTTTGGCACCGGCATCAACTGGGTTTATGTCAGCATCGCGCAGTTTGGCGGCATGCCCGGCCCGGTCAACGTCTTCCTCGTGGTGCTGCTGGCGGCTTATCTGTCGCTGTACACCGGCCTGTTTGCCGGTGTTCTGTCGCGCCTGTGGCCGAAAACGAACTGGCTGCGCGTGGCGATTGCCGCGCCGGTCGTCTGGCAGTTGACCGAGTTCCTGCGCGGCTGGGTGCTGACCGGCTTCCCATGGCTGCAGTTTGGCTACAGCCAGATTGACGGCCCGCTGAAAGGGCTGGCGCCGCTGATGGGCGTTGAGGCGATTAACTTCCTGCTGATGATGGTGAGCGGCCTGCTGGTGCTGGCGCTGGTCACCCGTCACTGGCGTCCGCTGGTCGTCGGCGTGGTGCTGTTCTCCCTGCCCTTCCCGCTGCGCTACATCCAGTGGTATACCCTGCAAACCGACAAAACCACTCAGGTTTCGCTGGTCCAGGGCGACATCCCACAGGCGCTGAAGTGGGACGAAAAACAACTGCTGAACACGCTAAAAATCTACCTCGACGCTACCGAGCAGGTGATGGGCAAATCGCAGCTGATTATCTGGCCGGAGTCGGCCATTCCGGATCTGGAAATTAACCAGCAGCGTTTCCTCAGCATGATGGATGATTTACTGCGAGCCAAAGACAGCACGCTGATTACCGGTATCGTCGATTCGCGCCTCAACAAACAGAATCGCTACGACACCTACAACACCATTATCACGCTGGGCAAAGACAGCCCATACAGCTACGAATCCGGCAACCGCTATAACAAGAACCACTTGGTGCCGTTTGGCGAGTTTGTGCCGCTGGAGTCGATTCTGCGTCCGCTGGCACCGTTCTTCGACCTGCCAATGTCATCCTTCAGCCGCGGGCCGTACATTCAGCCGCAGCTGCAGGCGCATAATCTGAAGCTCACCGCCGCGATCTGCTACGAGATTATTCTCGGCCAGCAGGTGCGCGACAACTTCCGCCCGGATACTAACTTCCTGCTAACCATCTCTAACGATGCGTGGTTTGGTAAGTCCATCGGCCCGTGGCAGCACTTCCAGATGGCGCGGATGCGCGCGCTGGAGCTTGCGCGCCCGCTGCTGCGCAGCACCAACAACGGCATTACCGCCGTCATTGGTCCGCGCGGTGAGATTCAGGCGATGATCCCGCAGTTCACCCGCCAGGTGCTAACCACCAAAGTCACGCCGACCGTCGGCCTGACGCCGTACGCGCGAACCGGCGACTGGACGGTGTGGTTGATTACCCTGCTGTTCGGCTTTGGCGCGCTGGTGATGAGCCTGCGTCAACGCCGCAAATAAAAGATTGCACTATCCAATGTAGGCCGGATAAGGCGGTACGCCGCCATCCGGCAGTTGTATCGCACCGAGCCTGATGGCGCTCCGCTTATCAGGCCTACACCTCCCCCGTCACCAAAACCTCATTCTGGCACGCCAATTGCTTAATATAATCAAGAGGCTGCACATTCCCTACCGGCGCAACCAAGTTGCACCACAACATGGCATCGGTAGCACCATTATTGTGCAAACTGCGATTTTTGCCTCAAAGCGGTGCGGCACGCCTCGCAAAAATAAACAATAAAGCAGCAAAATATTTACATTAAGCCAAACTAAATGCTAACAAACACACATAACGCTGCACGCTAAAGACGCAGTGATAACAACACAACATTCACAATGGGTATCTATGCGGCAACGTCGCAGAGGATGAAGGAGTTGGATATGCAATTACGTAAGCTTGCCACAGCAATGCTGGTTCTGGGGATGTCTGCTGGCCTGGCGCATGCGGAAGATGCGGCACCCGCCGCAGGCGGTACGCTCGCTAAAATCGCCAAAAACGGCGTCATCGTCGTCGGTCACCGCGAATCATCCGTGCCATTCTCTTATTACGACAACCAGCAAAAAGTGGTCGGTTACTCTCAGGACTACTCCAACGCCATCGTTGATGCCGTGAAGAAAAAGCTCAACAAACCGGACCTGCAGGTGAAATTAATTCCGATCACCTCGCAGAACCGTATTCCACTGCTGCAAAACGGTACCTTCGATTTCGAATGTGGTTCCACCACTAACAACCTTGAACGCCAGAAACAGGCGGCCTTCTCTGACACCATCTTCGTCGTCGGTACGCGACTGCTGGTGAAAAAAGGCGGCCCGATTAAAGACTTCCCGGATCTGAAAGACAAAGCCGTTGTCGTCACCTCCGGTACCACCTCTGAAATTCTGCTGCACAAGCTGAATGACGAGCAAAAAATGAATATGCGCATCATCAGCGCCAAGGACCACGGTGACTCCTTCCGTACCCTGGAAAGCGGTCGTGCGGTGGCGTTTATGATGGATGATGCCCTGCTGGCCGGTGAACGTGCTAAAGCCAAGAAACCAGACAACTGGGAGATCGTCGGCAAACCGCAGTCCCAGGAAGCTTACGGCTGTATGCTGCGTAAAGACGACCCTGAGTTTAAAAAGCTGATGGACGATACCATCGCTCAAGCGCAAACCTCCGGTGAAGCCACCAAATGGTTTGAAAAATGGTTTAAAAACCCGATTCCACCGAAAAACCTGAACATGAACTTTGAACTCTCTGACGAGATGAAAGCGCTGTTCAAAACGCCTAACGACAAAGCACTTAACTAATAAAAAATACGGGGCGGAAGAATCTGCCCTCTCGATTGTGGTTCAGCACGGACAGACTATATGTCAGGTGGTCGTTCCCCACCTGGCCTGAATACCGCAAAACGCTGTTCAACAATCTTCGAGGGTAGCAGGTCGAACTGCTACCCTTTTTTTTCGGGAGTTCATTATGTCAATAGACTGGAACTGGGGAATCTTTTTACAACAGGCCCCATTCGGCAACACCACCTATCTCGGCTGGCTATGGAGCGGCTTCCAGGTCACCGTCGCGCTATCCATCACCGCGTGGATTATCGCGTTCTTCGTTGGCTCACTGTTCGGGATTCTACGTACCGTTCCGAACCGATTCTTATCGGCTATCGGTACCTGCTACGTCGAACTGTTCCGTAACGTGCCGCTTATCGTACAGTTCTTTACCTGGTATCTCGTGGTGCCGGAATTACTGCCGGAAGACCTCGGCATGTGGTTTAAATCCGAACTGGATCCCAACATCCAGTTCTTCCTCTCGTCGATGATTTGTCTGGGTCTGTTCACCGCCGCGCGCGTCTGCGAGCAGGTGCGAGCCGCCATTCAATCGCTGCCGCGCGGGCAGAAAAACGCTGGGCTGGCGATGGGCCTGACCCTGCCACAAACCTACCGTTACGTGCTGTTGCCGAACGCTTATCGCGTAATCGTACCGCCCATGACCTCTGAAATGATGAACCTGGTGAAGAACTCGGCCATCGCGTCCACCATTGGTCTGGTCGATATGGCAGCGCAGGCCGGCAAACTGCTCGATTACTCTGCACACGCCTGGGAATCCTTTACGGCAATCACCCTCGCTTACGTTTTCATCAACGCCGTGATTATGCTGGTGATGGCGCTGGTGGAACGCAAAATCCGCCTGCCGGGCAACCTGGGGGGTAAATAATGTACGAGTTTGACTGGAGTTCGATTGTTCCATCGATGCCTTACCTGCTGGCAGGTCTGGTTATCACCCTCAAAATTACCGTCACCGCAGTGGTGGTGGGGATTGTCTGGGGCACGCTGCTGGCGGTGATGCGCCTGTCCGCGTTCAAACCGATTGCCTGGTTTGCCAAGGCTTACGTTAACGTTTTCCGCTCCGTCCCGCTGGTGATGGTGCTGCTGTGGTTCTATCTGATCGTGCCCGGGTTCCTGCAAAACGTGTTGGGGCTGTCGCCGAAAAGCGATATTCGCCTCATCTCAGCGATGGTGGCCTTCTCCATGTTTGAAGCCGCCTATTACTCCGAGATTATCCGTGCCGGTATCCAGAGCATTTCCCGCGGCCAGTCCAGCGCCGCGCTGGCGTTGGGGATGACCCACTGGCAATCGATGAAGCTCATCATTCTGCCGCAGGCCTTCCGCGCCATGGTGCCGCTGCTGCTGACTCAGGGGATCGTCCTGTTCCAGGATACCTCGCTGGTGTACGTTCTGAGCCTTGCAGACTTCTTCCGTACCGCCTCAACCATTGGTGAGCGTGATGGCACCCAGGTCGAAATGATTCTGTTTGCAGGTTTTGTCTATTTTGTGATTAGCCTTAGCGCTTCGCTGCTGGTCAGCTACTTGAAGAAAAGGACCGTATAATGATTACCCTGAAAAACGTCTCTAAATGGTATGGTCACTTTCAGGTGCTGACCGACTGCTCCACGGAAGTGAAAAAAGGCGAAGTGGTGGTGGTGTGCGGGCCGTCCGGCTCCGGTAAATCCACCCTGATTAAGACCGTTAACGGCCTCGAACCGGTGCAACAGGGCGAAATCCTGGTCAACGGTACGAAGGTGAACGACAAGAAAACCGATTTGGCACAGCTGCGTTCTCACGTCGGTATGGTGTTCCAGCATTTCGAACTGTTCCCGCATCTGTCGATTATCGAAAACCTGACGCTGGCACAGATCAAAGTGCTCAAGCGCGACAAAGCCGCGGCCCGCGATAAAGGGCTGAAGCTGCTGGAACGCGTTGGGCTGTCGGCGCATGCCAACAAGTTCCCGGCGCAGCTGTCCGGCGGCCAGCAGCAGCGTGTGGCAATTGCCCGAGCGCTGTGTATGGATCCGGTAGCAATGCTGTTTGACGAACCGACGTCGGCGCTCGATCCGGAAATGATCAACGAGGTACTGGACGTGATGGTCGAGCTGGCCAACGAAGGGATGACCATGATGGTGGTGACCCACGAAATGGGCTTTGCCCGTAAAGTGGCGAACCGGGTTATCTTTATGGACGAAGGCAAAATCGTCGAAGATGCTGAAAAAGAAGCGTTCTTCGCCAATCCGAAATCGGAGCGCGCCAAAGACTTCCTCGCCAAAATCCTGCACTAACCTCCCCGGCGCGCACTCGGCAGAGTGCGCGCTGCATCACGCTTTAACGTCTATCTGCTCGTTCATTCCACTAGCAAGCCTTACCCTTGTCACAAAATAACGCGAACAAGGAACTGCTATGGCACTGCCGATTATTCTTGATTGCGATCCGGGTCATGATGACGCGATCGCTATCGTCCTCGCTCTGGCGTCTCCTGAGCTTGAAGTCAAAGCTATCACCTCTTCCGCGGGTAACCAGACGCCGGAGAAGACTCTGCGCAACGTCCTGCGTATGCTGACGCTGCTGAAGCGCACGGATATCCCGGTGGCTGGCGGCGCGGTGAAACCGCTCATGCGCGAACTGATTATCGCCGATAACGTTCACGGCGAAAGCGGCCTTGACGGCCCGGCGCTGCCCGAGCCGTCATTCGCCCCGCAAAGCTGCACTGCCGTTGAGCTAATGGCAGAAACCCTACGCGAGAGCCCGCAGCCAGTCACCATCGTCTCTACCGGCCCGCAGACCAACGTGGCGCTCCTGCTGAACACCCATCCTGAACTGCACGCGAAAATCGCCCGCATTGTGATCATGGGCGGTGCGATGGCGCTGGGCAACTGGACGCCCGCCGCTGAGTTCAACATTTTCGTCGACCCGGAAGCGGCAGAAATCGTCTTCCAGTCAGGCATTCCCGTGGTGATGGCCGGGCTGGACGTCACCCATAAAGCGCAGATTCACGCCGCCGATATCGAACGTTTCCGCGCCATTGGCAATCCCATTTCCACCATCGTCGCCGAACTGCTGGACTTCTTTATGGAATACCACAAAGATGAAAAATGGGGATTTGTCGGCGCGCCGCTGCACGACCCGTGCACTATCGCCTGGCTGCTCAAGCCCGAGATTTTCACCACCGTTGAGCGTTGGGTTGGCGTAGAAACACAGGGGAAATACACCCAGGGGATGACGGTAGTGGATTATTATTTCCTGACGGGGAATAAGCCGAATGCGACGGTGATGGTGGATGTCGACCGTGGGGCGTTCGTTGATCTGCTGGCGGAACGTTTGGCTTTCTACGCCTGACGCCACAAAAATGCCGGATGGCGCTCACGCTTATCCGGCTTACGGTGACCTATCCTTCCTGGCCGGATAAGACGCATCGCGTCGCCATCCGGCGCGCGTGATTACGGCTCAAACGGCCGACGCTGGAACTGATCGTGCCCGCACTTCGGGCACCTCGGCAGCACGTCCGGCGTGTACACCGCCAGGTGATAATGGCACTTTTCACATACCAGATTCCCTAGCCCGACCACCTCACCGCTGTGATATACGCCGTGGTGATTCAAATCCTGGAATACCTCGCGCCATTCCAGCTGTGTCTTGTCGGTAATATCCACCAGTTCCTGCCAGAGACTCTCCTTAATCACCCGCAGGAAAACGCTATCGGAGTCGTCTTCCTGGCTTTCACCGTAGCTCATCGCAAATTCTTCGAGATCGCGACGCACGGCGCGCAGCAGCTCGTCAATTTCACTGCGCGTTAACTCGCTGGTTTGCGCGACTTTCGCCCGCGCCTGGGCCACCAGCGCGTCGATATCGCGTTCGCCGTTACGCAAACGTTCGGTCAGCGTTGCGACCAGTTCACGGTAAATTTGAGCAACCTTGTTCATCATTTCCTCTCCCAGCCAGTTAACCTCTTCTAATAATAGCCGTTATTTGTTAATCGCTTTGCCAGCTTCGCCACAGAGTTCAGAAATTACCCGCGCGGCTTTTCACCGCCTTAACGTGCGAAAGGCTGTTTTGACGTGCACGTTTGGGCTATGCTATGCGGATCTGAAATACCACATCTATTGGCTACATTTGTAGCTGTATTGAAAACAGGATCACTGGCTGCCATGCAAGAGCAATACCGCCCGGAAGAGATAGAATCGAAAGTCCAGCTTCACTGGGATGAGAAGCGCACATTTGAAGTTACCGAAGACGAGAGCAAAGAGAAGTATTACTGCCTGTCGATGCTTCCCTATCCTTCTGGTCGACTACACATGGGCCACGTTCGTAACTACACCATCGGCGACGTGATCGCTCGCTACCAGCGCATGCTGGGCAAAAACGTGCTGCAGCCCATCGGCTGGGATGCGTTCGGCCTGCCTGCTGAAGGTGCGGCGGTGAAAAACAACACCGCACCCGCGCCGTGGACGTACGACAATATCGCGTACATGAAAAACCAGCTCAAAATGCTGGGCTTCGGCTACGACTGGAGCCGCGAGCTGGCGACCTGTACCCCGGAATACTACCGCTGGGAGCAGAAGTTCTTCACCGAGCTGTATAAAAAAGGCCTGGTGTACAAGAAGACTTCTGCGGTCAACTGGTGCCCGAACGACCAGACCGTACTGGCGAACGAACAGGTTATCGACGGCTGCTGCTGGCGCTGCGACACCAAAGTTGAGCGTAAAGAGATCCCGCAGTGGTTTATCAAAATCACCGCCTACGCTGACGAGCTGCTGAACGATCTGGATAACCTGGATCACTGGCCTGACACCGTGAAAACGATGCAGCGTAACTGGATCGGCCGCTCTGAAGGCGTGGAAATCACCTTCGACGTGACCGGTTACGACAACACGCTGACCGTCTACACCACCCGTCCGGACACCTTCATGGGTGCAACCTACCTGGCGGTGGCTGCAGGTCATCCGCTGGCGCAGAAAGCGGCAGAGAATAACCCAACGCTGGCGGCTTTCATCGACGAATGCCGTAATACCAAAGTGGCCGAAGCCGATATGGCGACCATGGAGAAAAAAGGCGTCGACACCGGCTTTAAAGCGGTTCATCCGCTGACTGGTGAAGAGATCCCGGTTTGGGCGGCTAACTTCGTGCTGATGGAATACGGTACCGGCGCGGTCATGGCGGTTCCGGGTCACGATCAGCGCGATTACGAATTCGCGACCAAATACGGTCTGACCATCAAACCGGTTATTCTGGCCGCCGACGGCACCGCGCCGGATCTCTCAGAGCAGGCGCTGACCGAGAAAGGCGTGTTGTTTAACTCCGGCGAATTCGACGGTCTGGACTTTGAAGCGGGCTTCAACGCCATTGCTGACAAGCTGGCCGCGAAAGGCGTTGGCGAGCGTAAAGTAAACTACCGTCTGCGCGACTGGGGCGTTTCCCGTCAGCGTTACTGGGGCGCCCCCATCCCAATGGTGACCCTGGAAGACGGCACCGTGCTGCCGACCCCGGAAGATCAACTGCCGGTGATTCTGCCGGAAGACGTGGTTATGGACGGTATCACCAGCCCAATCAAAGCCGATCCCGAATGGGCGAAAACCACCGTTAACGGTATGCCTGCGCTGCGCGAAACCGACACCTTCGATACCTTTATGGAGTCTTCCTGGTACTACGCGCGCTATACCTGCCCGCAGTACAACGAAGGCATGCTGGATCCCGAAGCCGCAAACTACTGGCTGCCGGTTGATATCTACATTGGCGGTATTGAACACGCCATCATGCACCTGCTCTACTTCCGCTTCTTCCACAAGCTGATGCGCGACGCGGGCATGGTCAACTCTGACGAACCGGCGAAACAGCTGCTGTGTCAGGGCATGGTGCTGGCCGATGCCTTCTACTACGTGGGCGACAATGGCGAACGTAACTGGGTATCTCCGGTTGATGCTATCGTTGAGCGCGACGAGAAAGGTCGTATCGTGAAAGCGAAGGACGCGGCAGGCCATGAGCTGGTGTACACCGGCATGAGCAAAATGTCTAAGTCCAAAAATAACGGTATCGACCCGCAGGTGATGGTTGAGCGCTACGGCGCAGATACCGTGCGTCTGTTCATGATGTTTGCTTCTCCAGCAGATATGACCCTGGAATGGCAGGAATCCGGCGTTGAAGGGGCAAACCGCTTCCTGAAGCGCGTGTGGAAACTGGTTTACGAGCACACCGCGCGCGGCCCGGTAGCGGCACTGAACGTCGAAGCGCTGAGCGAAGATCAGCAGGCGCTGCGTCGCGACGTCCATAAAACCATTGCCAAAGTGACCGATGATATCGGCCGCCGTCAGACCTTCAACACCGCAATTGCAGCGATCATGGAGCTGATGAACAAACTGGCGAAAGCGCCGCAGGAAGACGAACAAGACCGCGCGCTGCTGCAGGAAGCGCTGCTGGCCGTCGTGCGTATGCTTAACCCGTTCACCCCGCACGTGTGCTTTACCCTGTGGCAGGAACTGGGCGGCGAAGGCGATATCGATAACGCGCCGTGGCCGGTGGCTGACGACAAAGCGATGGTGGAAAACACCACGCTGGTCGTTGTGCAGGTTAACGGTAAAGTGCGCGGGAAAATCACCGTTGCGGTCGATGCAACCGAAGAACAGGTGCGTGAACGCGCAGGCCAGGAACATCTGGTCGCGAAATACCTTGAGGGCGTAACCGTACGTAAAGTCATCTACGTACCGGGCAAACTGCTTAACCTGGTCGTAGGCTAAGCGCGGGAGGAAGCGTGCGATATCTGACAACATTGTTGTTATCTTTGGCGGTGCTGGTCACCGCCGGATGCGGCTGGCATCTGCGTAGTACCACGCAGGTGCCGGACGAAATGAAAACATTGATCCTTCAGTCCAGCGATCCAAACGGTCCGCTGAGCCGCGCGGTGCGCGATCAACTGAGAAGCAATGACATTACGGTGCTTGATCAGAGCACGCTTCGTCAGGATGTGCCATCGCTGCGCCTGGGTTCAGTTAACCTTTCCCAGGATACCGCGTCGGTATTCCAGAATGGTCAAACGGCAGAATACCAGATGGTCATGACGGTCAACGCTTCGGTGTTGATCCCGGGTCAGGATATCTTCCCGATCTCCACCAAGGTCTACCGTTCGTTCTTTGACAACCCGCAACAGGCGCTGGCAAAAGACAACGAACAGAACCTGATCGTGAAAGAGATGTACCAGAAAGCTGCCGAACAGCTGATTCGTAAGCTGCCAAGCGTGCATATTGCTGATGTGAAAGAGAGCAAAGCGGATGCGGCGTCCGCATCCAATAACGGCTCTCGCGTCTCTACCACTCTGGGTAACTGATGATTCGGTTGTACCCAGAACAACTCCGCGCGCAGCTCTCTGAAGGGCTGCGCGCGGCGTATCTCCTGCTCGGTAATGACCCCCTTTTCCTTCAGGAAAGCCAGGATGCGATAAAGCATACTGCCGTCAGCGAGGGTTTTATCGAGCACCATACCATGACGCTGGATGCCAGCACCGACTGGAACGAGATCTTCTCTTTGTGCCAGGCGATGAGTCTGTTTGCCAGCCGTCAAACCCTGCTCCTGCTGCTGCCAGAAAACGGCCCAAACGCCGCCATCAATGAACAGCTGGCCACGCTGGTAGGTCTGCTGCACGACGATCTATTGCTGATCGTACGTGGCAACAAACTGACAAAATCGCAGGAGAATGCCGCCTGGATTCAGGCGCTGGCCAACCGCGCTGTGCAAATTAGCTGCCAGACGCCGGAGCCCAGCCAACTGCCCCGCTGGCTAGCCAACCGCGCCAAACAGAACAACCTCCAGTTGGATGAACCTGCCAGCCAGCTGCTGTGCTACTGCTATGAAGGCAACCTGCTGGCGCTTGCGCAGGCGTTGGAGCGTCTGTCGCTGCTGTGGCCGGACGGCAAACTCACGCTGCCGCGCGTAGAGCAAGCGGTCAATGATGCCGCGCACTTTACGCCGTTCCACTGGGTGGATGCCCTGCTGGCCGGGAAGAGCAAACGCGCACTGCATATTCTGCAGCAACTGCGGCTTGAAGGCAGCGAGCCGGTGATCCTGCTACGCACGGTACAGCGCGAGCTGCTGCTGCTGGTGACCTTAAAGCGCCAGAGCGCGCACACGCCGCTGCGTTCGCTGTTTGATAAACACCGGGTCTGGCAAAACCGCCGGGCGATGGTTGGTGAGGCGGTCAATCGTCTGAGCGCTTCGCAGTTGCGCCAGGCGGTGACCCTGCTCAGCCGCGCGGAGCTCACCTTAAAACAGGATTACGGTCAGTCCATCTGGGCTGAGCTGGAAAGTTTGTCGCTACTGCTTTGTCATAAAGCGCTAGCCGACGTATTTATCGATGGATGATATGGCAAAACTACAGGCGCTTTTCGGCGGGACATTCGATCCCATCCATTACGGTCACCTGAAGCCGGTTGAGATTCTGGCCAACCAGATTGGTCTGTCCAGGGTCATCATTATGCCCAACAACGTACCACCGCATCGTCCGCAGCCTGAGGCCACCAGTGAACAGCGCAAACTCATGGTTGAGCTGGCGATTGCCGATAAACCGCTGTTTGTGCTCGACGAACGCGAGCTGCGCCGCGATACGCCCTCCTTTACGGCGGACACGCTCCAGGAGTGGCGCGCGGAACAGGGGCCGGATCGGCCGCTGGCCTTTATTATTGGCCAGGATTCACTGCTCACGTTCCCCAGTTGGCATCGCTACGAAACGATTCTCGACAACGCCCACCTGCTGGTAACCCGCCGTCCGGGTTACCCGCTGACCATGCAGCACGAAGAGCATCAGCACTGGCTGGACAAGCACCTCACCAGCAATATTGAAGAGTTGCACAACCAGCCTGCGGGGAAAATCTACCTTGCTGAAACGCCATGGTTTGATGTCTCCGCCACGCTGATTCGCGAACGGCTGGAAAATGATGAACCTTGCGATGAGATGATGCCGGAAGCGGTGCTCACCTACATCATGCAGCAGGGGTTGTACCACCACGGCGCATAGAGGAAGCAGCATGAAACTCTGGTTAGTCCGCCACGGCGAAACCGAAGCCAACGTAGCGGGCCTGTACAGCGGCCACACGCCAACGCCGCTCACGGCCAAAGGCCAACGGCAGGCGCAGCGCCTTGGTGAGATGCTGCAGCAGGTTCCCTTCGATCATGTGATGTGCAGCGAGCTTGAACGCACTCAGCATACTGCGCGGCTGCTGCTGGGCGAACGTGACATTCCGCTAACCTCAAACCCGCTGCTCAACGAAATGTTTTTCGGTGACTGGGAAATGCGCCATCAGCGCGACCTGCAGGTTGAAGATAAAGAGAACTACGCGGCCTGGTGCGCAGATTGGCAGCACGTCGCGCCAACCAACGGTGAAGGTTTTCCCGACTTTTCCCGTCGTGTGGCCGACTTCACCAGCGAACTGGCGCGCTACCCGTATCAAAATTTACTTGTCGTCAGCCATCAGGGCGTACTGAGTCTGTTAACGGCGCGGCTATTGGGCATGCCGACGGCCAGTATGTGGCATTTTCGCATCGACCACGGCGCGTGGAGCATCATTGATTTTACGCCAGAATTTACCACGCTCAGGGTGCTCAACAGCCGAGCGATTTGGCTACCGGATGAGTAATAAAACCGATTTCTGCCTCCGGGCAGAGCCAACCCATTGACACTAATTATTAGACTGTTATTCTCCGCAGCCTGAATCATCCCCCTCCAGCATTTGTAGACAGAGATTGTTTTACAAAAATGGCGATGCAATCGACATAAAGGAATGGGATGATAGCCCGCCTGAAAGGCCGTTTGGTGATTTATTATCCCGACAATATTTTCAGTTCGGGTATACTGTCAGGCTGTTTTATATGGTTTATCTTCACACCCCAGGGGGAACACTTGCAGGGTAAAGCACTCCAGGATTTTGTAATCGACAAAATTGATGATTTAAAAGGTCAGGATATCGTCACCATCGATGTTCAGGGTAAATCCAGCATCACCGATTGCATGGTTATCTGCACCGGTACCTCCAGCCGTCACGTTATGTCTATCGCCGATCATGTGGTTCAGGAGTCCCGCGCTGCCGGTCTGCTGCCGCTGGGCGTTGAAGGCGAAAGCGTTGCCGACTGGATTGTCGTTGATTTAGGCGATGTCATTGTCCACGTCATGCAGGAAGAAAGCCGTCGCCTGTATGAGCTGGAAAAGCTCTGGGGTTAAGTTGTGAAGCTGCAGTTGGTCGCCGTCGGCACCAAAATGCCGGATTGGGTACAAACCGGTTTTACCGAATACCTTCGCCGTTTTCCGAAAGATATGCCGTTCGAACTGGTGGAAATTCCTGCCGGTAAGCGCGGTAAAAATGCGGATATCAAGCGTATTCTGGATAAAGAAGGCGAGATGATGCTCGCCGCCGCAGGAAAAAACCGCATCGTCACGCTGGATATCCCCGGGAAACCCTGGGATACGCCGCAGCTTGCCCGTGAACTGGAACGCTGGAAGGGCGATGGCCGTGATGTCAGCCTGTTAATCGGCGGGCCGGAAGGACTTTCTCCAGCATGCAAGGCCGCAGCAGAACAAAGTTGGTCGCTCTCCACATTAACGCTCCCTCACCCGCTAGTGCGCGTGCTGGTCGCCGAAAGCCTCTATCGAGCGTGGAGCATTACCACCAACCACCCTTACCACCGCGAGTAATGAGACCCAGGTAGATTAAGCAGCGAATGAAACTACAGAATTCTTTTCGCGACTATACGGCAGAGTCCGCGCTTTTTGTGCGCCGGGCGGTGGTCGCTTTTTTGGGAATTTTGCTGCTTACCGGCGTGCTGATTGCCAACCTCTACAATTTACAGATCGTTCGCTTCACCGACTATCAGACGCGCTCTAATGAAAACCGCATTAAGCTGGTGCCCATCGCGCCAAGCCGCGGCATTATTTACGACCGCAACGGCACCCCGCTGGCGCTGAACCGTACCATCTATCAGTTGGAAATCATGCCGGAGAAAGTCGATAGCGTTCAACAGACTATCGATGGTCTGCGCGACGTGGTCGACCTGAGCGATGACGATATCGCCGCCTTTAAAAAAGAGCGTGCCCGTTCTCATCGTTTTACCTCTATTCCGCTTAAAACCAACCTCACGGAAGTGCAGGTGGCGCGCTTTGCCGTCAACCAGTACCGTTTCCCGGGCGTTGAGGTCAAGGGCTATAAGCGCCGCTTCTATCCTTACGGTTCCGCCCTGACCCATGTGATCGGCTATGTTTCCAAAATTAACGATAAAGACGTCGATCGCCTGGATAAAGACGGCAAGCTAGCTAACTACGCCGCGACCCACGATATCGGTAAGCTGGGTATTGAGCGCTATTACGAAGATATGCTGCACGGGCAAACCGGCTACGAAGAGGTTGAAGTCAACAACCGCGGCCGCGTGATTCGCCAGCTTAAAGAAGTACCACCGCAGGCCGGGCATGATATTTACCTGACGCTCGATCTCAAACTCCAGCAGTATATTGAAACGCTGCTGGCGGGCAGTCGTGCCGCCGTGGTGGTTACCGATCCACGCACCGGCAGCATTCTGGCGCTGGTTTCCACGCCGAGCTACGACCCGAACCTGTTCGTCGACGGCATCTCCAGCAAAGATTACAGCGGCCTGTTAAACGACCCAAACACGCCGCTGGTTAACCGCGCCACCCAGGGGGTTTACCCTCCGGCCTCCACGGTGAAACCGTATGTCGCGGTCTCCGCCATGAGTGCGGGCGTGATTAACCGCAACACCAGCCTGTTTGACCCTGGGTGGTGGCAGTTACCGGGCTCAGAAAAACGCTATCGTGACTGGAAAAAATGGGGCCACGGCCACCTGAACGTCACCAAGGCGCTGGAAGAGTCGGCGGATACCTTCTTCTACCAGGTCGCCTATGATATGGGTATTGACCGTCTGTCAGAGTGGATGAGCAAGTTTGGCTACGGCGATTATACCGGCATTGACCTTGCTGAAGAGCGCTCCGGCAACATGCCAACCCGTGAATGGAAGCTAAAACGCTTTAAAAAGCCCTGGTATCAGGGGGATACCATTCCTGTCGGGATCGGCCAGGGTTACTGGACAGCGACGCCTATCCAGATGAGCAAAGCGCTGATGATCCTGATTAACGATGGCATCATCAAAACGCCTCATCTGCTGGCCAGCACCGTCGAAGAAGGCAAAAAAGTACCGTGGACGCAGCCGCAAGAGCCGCCAATTGGCGATATTCACTCCGGCTTCTGGGAAATTGCTAAAGACGGGATGTACGGCGTTGCCAACCGTCCAAACGGCACCGCGCACAAATACTTCGCCGGTGCGCCGTATAAAATCGCGGCGAAATCCGGTACGGCGCAGGTCTTTGGCCTGAAGGCCAACGAAACCTATAATGCGCACCGTATCGCAGAACGTCTGCGTGACCATAAATTAATGACCGCTTTTGCGCCGTATAACGATCCTCAGGTCGCCGTGGCGATTATCCTGGAGAACGGCGGTGCGGGCCCGGCTGTCGGTACCATCATGCGTCAGATTCTTGACCACATTATGCTGGGCGACAACAACACCGAATTACCGACCGAGAACCCTGCTGTGGCCGCGTCGGAGGACCAATAATCATGACGGATAATCCGAACAAAAAATCGTTCTGGGATAAAATCCATATCGACCCCGCCATGCTGCTGATTTTGCTGGCGCTGCTGACCTACAGCGCGCTGGTTATCTGGAGCGCCAGCGGCCAGGATATGGGGATGACGGAGCGTAAAATCGGCCAGATCGCCATGGGCCTGGTTATCATGGTGGTGATGGCGCAGATTCCGCCGCGCGTCTACGAAGGCTGGGCGCCCTGGCTGTATATCATCTGTATCATTTTGCTGGTGGCGGTTGACGCCTTCGGCGCCATCTCTAAAGGGGCACAGCGCTGGCTGGATCTCGGAATTGTGCGTTTCCAGCCGTCCGAAATTGCCAAAATCGCCGTTCCGTTGATGGTCGCCCGTTTTATTAACCGCGACGTCTGCCCGCCGACGCTGAAAAACACCGGCATCGCGCTGGTGCTGATTTTCATGCCGACGCTGCTGGTTGCGGCACAGCCCGACCTTGGCACCTCCATTCTGGTCGCGCTTTCTGGCCTGTTTGTGCTGTTCCTCGCGGGCCTGAGCTGGCGTTTGATTCTGGTCGCCGTGGTGCTGGTCGCTTGCTTTATCCCGATACTCTGGTTCTTCCTGATGCACGACTATCAGCGGCAGCGCGTGATGATGCTGATGGATCCGGAATCAGACCCGCTGGGCGCGGGCTACCACATTATTCAATCCAAAATCGCCATCGGCTCCGGCGGCCTTCGCGGTAAAGGCTGGCTGCACGGTACGCAGTCACAGCTCGAGTTCCTGCCAGAGCGCCATACCGACTTTATCTTTGCCGTACTGGCGGAAGAGCTGGGGCTTATCGGCATTCTGATTCTGTTGGCGCTGTACGTGCTGCTGATTATGCGCGGCCTGTGGATTGCCGCCCAGGCGCAAACCACCTTTGGCCGCGTGATGGCCGGTGGTTTGATGCTGATTTTATTCGTTTATGTCTTCGTAAATATTGGTATGGTAAGTGGCATCTTACCGGTGGTTGGCGTACCGCTACCGTTGGTCAGCTACGGGGGTTCGGCCCTGATCGTACTGATGGCCGGGTTTGGTATCGTGATGTCGATACACACCCACAGGAAAATGTTGTCAAAAAGCGTCTAAGGGGTGCTCAATGCGTAAGCAATGGCTTGGGATCTGCATAGCGGCAGGGCTGCTGGCGGCTTGTTCGAGTGATGATGTTCAGCAACAAACCGTCTCCGCACCACAACCTGCGGTATGTAATGGTCCTACGGTGGAAATCAGCGGGGCCGATCCACGCTTTGAACCTCTGAACGCGACGGCGAATCAGGATTACGAACGCGACGGCAAGAAATACAAAATTGTCCAGGATCCATCTAACTTCAGCCAGTCTGGTTTGGCCGCCATCTATGATGCCGAACCGGGCAGCAACCTGACGGCCATCGGCGAAACCTTTGATCCGACGCAGCTCACCGCCGCGCACCCGACCCTTCCGGTGCCGAGCTATGCGCGAATTACCAACCTGGCGAATGGCCGGATGATCGTGGTACGCATTAACGATCGCGGGCCGTATGGCAACGATCGCGTCATTTCACTCTCCCGCGCGGCGGCCGATCGCCTGAACACCTCAAACAACACCAAAGTCCGCATCGATCCGATTATCGTCGCCCAGGATGGTTCACTCTCCGGCCCCGGTATGGCTTGTACAACGGTGGCAAAACAGACCTATGCGCTGCCGAGCCGCCCTGACCTGAGCGGCGGCATGGGCAGCGTTTCCTCCGCCCCGCAGGCCGCTGCGCCGCAGGGCGACGTACGCGCGATCAGTAACGATACGCTAACCGCTGCCGACAGCGGCGAAGGTGCTCCGGTCAAAAGCGGCGGTTTCCTCGGCGCCCCTACACCGTTAAATAGCGGCGTACTTGAAGAATCAGCGCCAGCGGCCACTGCCGCTCCGGCGACAGCACCGGTCACCGCAC
>NZ_LXEU01000080.1 GCF_001654985.1 Kluyvera georgiana ATCC 51603 | reverse complement strand
GGCTGCGGCTGCCACCGGGGATTATGTGGTTCAGGTTGGCGCCGTCAGCGACCAGGCCCGCGCACAGCAGTATCAACAGCGTCTGAGCCAACAGTTCTCCGTACCGGGCCGCGTGACGCAAAACGGCGCGGTCTGGCGTATTCAGCTTGGTCCGTTCGCCAGTAAAGGCGAAGCCAGCACCTTACAGGGGCGTTTGCAGAACGAAGCACAGCTGCAATCGTTTATTACACACGCCAACTAAAGCACTCGGAGGTGTCCGAATCTTCGTATATGTAAAAGTCATTAACAAAGTCATATACGATGTCGGATGCCTGCCCGCGGGGCATTTGCTATAGTAAGGCACTTTTTTAACTCCATCACGGATGTCGTTGTTCTGACCATGAAGACCTCTTTTCTCGCTCGCTTACTCCTTCCGGCGCTCTCTGTCGCAGCACTGACCTCCGCTGCCCACGCCGATGACCTGAACATCAAAACTATGATTCCAGGCGTTCCACAGATTGACGCCGAATCCTACATTCTTATTGATTACAACTCTGGCAAGGTTCTGGCAGAGCAGAACGCTGACTCCCGACGCGATCCGGCTAGCCTCACCAAAATGATGACCAGCTACGTCATCGGCCAGGCAATGAAAGCGGGCAAATTTAAAGAGACCGATCTGGTCACCGTCGGCAACGATGCCTGGGCTACCGGTAATCCGGTCTTCAAGGGCTCCTCCCTGATGTTCCTCAAGCCTGGCATGCAGGTACCGGTATCACAGCTGATTCGCGGGATTAACCTGCAGTCTGGTAACGATGCCTGCGTGGCGATGGCCGACTATGTCGCGGGTAGCCAGGATGCTTTCGTTGGCCTGATGAACAGCTACGTAAACGCGCTTGGCCTGAAAAATACCCACTTCCAGACCGTACACGGTCTGGATGCCGATGGTCAGTACAGTTCTGCACGCGATATGGCGATGATTGGCCAGGCGCTGATCCGCGACGTGCCGAACGAATACACCATCTATAAAGAAAAAGAGTTTACCTTTAACGGTATTCGTCAGCTCAACCGTAACGGTCTGCTGTGGGACAACAGCCTGAACGTTGACGGAATCAAAACCGGCCACACCGACAAAGCAGGCTACAACCTGGTCGCTTCCGCGACCGAAGGCCAGATGCGTCTTGTCTCCGCCGTCATGGGCGGCCGTACCTTCAAAGGTCGTGAAACCGAGAGCAAGAAACTGCTGACGTGGGGCTTCCGCTTCTTCGAAACGGTTAACCCGATTAAAGCCGGTAAAGAGTTCGCCTCTGAACCTGCCTGGTTTGGTGACACCGACCGCGCCTCGTTAGGCGTGGACAAAGACGTGTACCTGACCATTCCACGTGGCCGCATGAAAGACCTGAAGGCAAGCTACGTGCTGACCACCAGCGAGCTGCACGCGCCGCTGCAGAAAAACCAGGTTGTGGGTACCATCAACTTCCAGCTGGACGGTAAAACTATCGATCAGCGTCCGCTGGTGGTACTGCAGGAAATTCCTGAAGGCAACTTCTTTGGCAAAATCATTGATTACATTAAATTAATGTTCCATCACTGGTTTGGTTAAAAATCACCCACTTGAAAGTGTGATTTCCATCCCCATATACTATGCATAGCTAAAATAACTCCCGCTAACCATGCGGGAGTTATTCTTTTTTAACACTGGAGCTGACATGAAAACCAAACTGAACGAACTGCTTGAATTCCCTACACCGTTTACTTACAAAGTAATGGGTCTGGCGAAACCTGAGCTGGTTGACCTGGTGGTTGAAGTGGTACAGCGCCATGCGCCAGGTGACTACTCTCCGCAGATAAAACCGAGCAGCAAAGGCAATTACCACTCGGTGTCCATTACTATCAATGCTACCCACATTGAGCAGGTAGAGACGCTGTACGAAGAGCTGGGCAATATTGAAATTGTCCGTATGGTGCTGTAATCGCATCTCCGTTACCCGGCACTGCCGGGTAACGCCTCCCCCCTCCTCCCTGTGATATACTCTGCGTCCATCATTTCCCCTCTGTGGAGACGCTGTTTTGGATTTTAATACCCTCCTCATTCGTCAACTGGGCCTACAGCCTTACGAACCCATTTCTCAGGCGATGCATGACTTTACCGATAATCGCGATGAATCCACTCTGGACGAGATCTGGCTGGTGGAGCATCAACCGGTATTCACGCAGGGTCAGGCGGGTAAAGCAGAACACGTCCTGGTTCCCGGCGATATTCCGGTCATCCAGAGCGACCGCGGCGGCCAGGTAACCTACCACGGGCCGGGCCAGCAGGTGATGTACGTTCTGCTGAACCTGAAGCGCCGCAAGCTGGGGGTACGCGAACTGGTGACGCTGTTGGAGCAAACCGTTGTTAATACATTAGCAGAGCTAGGCATTGAGGCACATCCGCGCGCCGATGCGCCGGGCGTGTACGTGGGTGAGAAAAAGATCTGCTCGCTGGGGCTCCGTATCCGTAAAGGCTGCTCTTTCCACGGGCTGGCGCTGAATATCGCGATGGACTTATCCCCTTTCCTGCGAATCAACCCTTGCGGTTATGCGGGCATGGAGATGGCACAGATCTCAGAATGGATGAGTGAGGCAAAGCCGGAAAATATATCCCCAATTCTTGTCAGTCATTTTTTAGCGTTGCTAAACAATCCTCCGCACGAATATATCTCTGCTTAATATATTATACATTTCGGCCCAATATTGTGTTGGGTCGTTGACTATCCCCATCGCAGGCCTTTTATAACACCGTCAAGTTTCTCTATTCTTTCAGCCGTTCATGTTCTGAAAATGAAGACTGGTTCTCATTTTTTTGCAAAATCATGACAACGATATACACTTAATGAAGCATTAGAATCATTAATGCATTGACCCATAAAGAAAATTTCCATTTCCATCTTGCGGTAGGATGGACTCACCAATCATAATAATAATGAAATCATCAACTATCATTCATGGAGTGAATGAATATGGAGTGAGCAGTGTGGATTATAACAATAAGCCTGAAAATAAAATAAATATGAATGTCGATAATGATACGCCACAAATCTTTCGCACCCTTCGTAATATAGACCTGAACTTATTGACCATATTTGAAGCAGTCTATGTGCATAAAGGCATTGTCAATGCGGCGAAAATTCTGAACCTCACGCCATCGGCCATTAGTCAATCAATCCAGAAACTTCGTCTCCTCTTTCCCGACCCCCTGTTCATTCGTAAAGGACAGGGCGTGACGCCAACAGCCTACGCGACCCACCTGCATGAATACATCAGCCAGGGGCTGGAGTCGATTCTGGGCGCACTGGACCTCGACGGCAGCTACGATAAGCAGCGGGTCATCACTATCGGTACGGCGGCATCCGTTGGCGCTATCGTAATGCCGGTTATCTATCAGGTAGTCAAAGAGACCTATCCGCAAGTGCTGCTGCGTAACGTTGCGGTGACCGACGCCAACACCCAGCTCAGCCAGTTCCAGACGGATTTGGTCATCGATAACCACGAACATAACAACCCGCGCACCTTGGGCCGTCATGCGCTATTTAGCGATAAACTGGTGCTGGTCTGTCGCAATGACCATCCGGCGCTTAACGAAGAGACCTCGGTTGATACGCTGATGCAGTATGAACACACGCTGCTCACGATGGATGGCGCGGGGCAAAACGATCAGTATAAACGCATTCGCGATATGCTCCCCGATCGTCAGGTCAGCGTAAGCAGTTACAACCTGTTCACCATCGCGTCACTGATAGCCTCAAGCAACCTGATTGGCATTATGCCGCAACGCTTCTACCATATCTTTAAGCAGTGCTGGCCGCTGTGCACCCTGGACTTTGCTCCCCTGCAGCAGGAACGGGTCGACTTTTCATTGCATTACAACAAACTCAGTCTGCGGGACCCGGTAATGCAAAACATTATCAACGTGATTCAGCAGGCATTCTGATTCTCCTGCCCGCCACTCCACCTTGCCGGCAAAAAAGCATTATTCAACAACTATTTTACAATTTGCCGGCCAGGCAGGCTGCTTTAAACCCCGTTTCAATGGTATACTGCGTGTCGTTAATTCAAAAATAGTTGATAAATACAACATTCCCTTGAATTGAAACGCTTTCCCTCGATACTCGGAACTGGAACACGTACGCTATGAGTAAACCCATTGTGATGGAACGCGGTGTTAAGTACCGCGACGCCGATAAAATGGCCCTTATCCCGGTTAAAAACGTGGCAACAGAGCGCGAAGCGCTGCTGCGAAAACCGGAATGGATGAAAATTAAACTTCCGGCAGACTCTTCCCGTATCCAGGGTATCAAAGCGGCCATGCGTAAAAATGGTCTGCACTCCGTATGTGAAGAAGCTTCCTGTCCGAACCTGGCGGAATGTTTCAACCACGGTACCGCGACCTTTATGATTCTCGGTGCTATCTGTACCCGTCGCTGCCCGTTCTGCGACGTGGCCCACGGTCGCCCGGTCGCGCCTGATGCCAATGAACCGCAGAAACTGGCGCAGACCATTGCTGATATGGCGCTGCGTTATGTCGTCATCACCTCGGTGGATCGCGACGATCTGCGCGACGGCGGTGCTCAACACTTCGCCGACTGTATTTCCGCCATTCGCGAGAAAAGCCCGAGCATTAAGATTGAAACGCTGGTGCCCGACTTCCGTGGCCGTATGGACCGCGCCTTAGAGATCCTGACCGAGACGCCGCCGGACGTGTTTAACCACAACCTGGAAAACGTGCCGCGTATTTATCGTCAGGTTCGTCCAGGTGCCGACTACAACTGGTCGCTGAAGCTGCTGGAGCGTTTTAAAGAAGCGCACCCGGACATTCCTACCAAATCCGGCCTGATGGTTGGCCTCGGTGAAACCAATGCTGAAATCATCGAGGTTATGCGCGATCTACGCCGCCACGGCGTCACTATGCTGACGCTGGGCCAATACCTGCAGCCAAGCCGTCACCACCTGCCGGTACAGCGCTACGTTAGCCCGGACGAGTTTGAAGAAATGAAAGCCGAAGCGCTGGCGATGGGCTTTACCCACGCCGCTTGCGGCCCGTTCGTGCGTTCGTCCTACCATGCGGACCTTCAGGCTAAGGGCCTTGAAGTGAAGTAAGGCCACCGCCTGACGCAAAAAAGCCGCTCTCTTCCGATAGCGGCTTTTTTAATGCCCATCAGTGAAATATATTGTTTCAATGAAATACATTCAGAAACCTGATTCGACAAAAAAGGCCTCAGCATCGTCATGCTGAAGCCCCTTCCGCAGGTCTTCTGGCCTGGGCATGGCACGCGCTGATCGGCACGCCATGTTAAACGCTGCCCTGCTTACTCTTTATGAGAGAGTTTTTCTGCCGGAGTCTCGTCTGCGCTTTTCTGCGCGGTGGTTTCATCATCATTCATGGCTTTCTTAAAGCCTTTGATCGCTGAACCCAGATCTCCACCCAGAGTCCGTAATTTTTTGGTACCAAACACCAGAATAATCAGTGCTGCCACTACCAGCAGTTTGGTAATACTAATCTCACCCATAGATACCTTCTTCTCAAAAACAGGCTGCAGAATGCGCCATATCACCGTAGTTTATTAACGGTCATCTGGCGCGTGCACACAATAGCAATCTGTAACAAGGTGAATCAAGCGTTGTTTAAAAAAACGTCACGTTAATTGCGGTAGCGCAAAACGTCGATTTTGCAGTACCGGAAGCTGCTGACGAATGCGAGTCAGATCGTCGCGCCGCAGGTCGGACATAATCAGCTGTGGCTCAATCGATGCGCCGGCCAGCGTAACGCCCAGCGGGTCAACTATCCGACTCTGGCCGATATTGCGCGTGCCGCACTCGCCGCTGGCAACAATATAACAGGTGGTATCCAACGCCCGCGCTGCCAGCAGCGTGGCCCAGTGGTGCTCTTTATGCGGCCCACGCACCCAGGCGGCAGGCAGTGCCAGAATCTCGGCCCCTTGAAGAGCAAGCGCCAACGCCATGTCCGGGAAACGCAGGTCATAGCAGGTCATTAACCCCACCTGAAAACCTGCCACCTCAATCAGCGGCGGCAACGCGTTCCCGGCATCCACTCTCTTCGACTCCTGTATCGCGAAAGCATCATACAGATGCAGCTTATGATAGTGGGCAATCACCTCACCGCCGCGCAGCGCCACCAGCGTGTTGCAGGCTCTCCCTTCCGTCGAGGGCGTGTGGATAGTCAATAGGGTCGTCAGCGTATCGCGAGAGCTTTGCGCTTTGAGATGCTGCATAAAACCGCCATCCAGCGGTTGCGCGGACTTCACCGACATATCAGGGTCGCTATCGCTGCGCGCCAGCAGGGCCTCTGGTAGCACCAATAAATCAGCGTGCTGTTCCGCCGCAGCCTGCATCAGCGATACAGCGGTTTGCGCATTCTCCCGCCACTCCGATGTGACGATAAACTGCCCCGCGGCAACTCGCATAGCCTCTCCTTAAGTTCTACCGATATATCAAGATGATGAATACTAATGAGTATATAGCCAGATTCGCCCGGCAGGGTTAAACTCGGATGATGTTTTGACAATGGCAGGAAATCCGCATGACGCAACTTTTGTTGGCCGTATTTATCGGTGGCGGCACCGGCAGCGTTGCCCGCTGGCTGCTCGGCCTTCGCTTTAATCCTTTGCACCATGCGCTGCCGATTGGAACACTGGTGGCGAACCTGCTTGGCGCATTTATTATCGGCGCGGGTCTGGCCTGGTTTAATCGGCTACCGCAAATTGACCCGGTATGGAAAGTGTTAATCACCACCGGCTTCTGCGGCGGATTGACCACCTTTTCCACCTTTTCGGCTGAAGTGGTATTCCTTTTACAGGCGGGAAAGGTCAGTTGGGCGCTGCTGAACGTCGCAGTGAACCTGTTTGGCTCTTTCGCCATGACGGCCCTGGCGTTCTGGCTGTTCAGCGCCAGCAGTCAGGGGTAGAAGAATGATAAAAAAAACCCGCATTTAAGCGGGTTTTGAATTCTGACTGCTATTTTTCGCTTACAGAGCGATGACGTTAGCAGCAGAAGGGCCTTTGGCACCGTTAGTGATTTCGAACTCTACGCGCTGACCTTCAGCCAGAGTTTTGAAACCGTTGGTCTGGATTGCAGAGAAGTGTACGAATACGTCTTTGCTGCCATCTTCCGGAGTAATGAAACCGAATCCTTTGGACTCATTAAACCACTTAACGTTACCTTTAATCTTAGACATCAAAATTACCTTTATATGAAAAAACGACACTAATCTGTGTCAGTTAACAGTACAACAATTGTCGTGCGTTTTGTCCAGTCCAAGTTCGTTAAAAAGTGATAAATGTCGCTAACTTTTATTTGCAGGTTGACATTATCCCGCCCCTGGTTCCTGACTCCGTAATCAGAACTGGAAACGCAGCCAGGCAAAGTAGACATTACCATTGTTATAAGTGCCTGGAATGTAGGTCATCTGGAACGTGGCCGGCCCATAGCCAATAGAGGCCAGCGGCAGCACCACCGGCAGCGGAATGTAGTTCCAGTTATCGCGGGCGGTTACCCCAACGGTATAGCCCAGCCCAAGACGGAAGTTATCATCTGCCAGCGGACGCCAGGTTTTCTCCCAGCCGTAACCGCCGATAGGCTCCCATTTATTAAAGGAGTCTTTAAAAGCCATCAGATAAATGCCGTGCCAGTTACCTTTATCATCCCAGCGCGATACGCCGAACCCCGCCCCCCAGGGACGCTCATTGTACTCGTCGGTTTTTTCTTTATCATAGGCAAAACGCGCATGCCAGGTGATAGCCGGCACGTACAGATCGTAGTGCTGTGGCTCATCCCACGTCTGCACAATGTTATTGCTCAACGTGTTATAGCCATCTTTGATCGTTTCCGTAAAAGAGGCCTCGACAGGATACGCTGCACCATACAGCCCCGCGAAAATCAGCGATAGCGAGAAAATTTTATTTAGTTTTAACACGATAGACTTGCCAATAAATTATCCATTAAGAATAGTCTAACAAGGATAAACTCAATAGCTGAGCAACGGTACCAATCGATAGTCGTTTTTTCACCGCCAAACAATAAATTAGAATATTCTTAGATACTCGTCAAATCAAAGCCATGCTTTTAATGCGAATAAATATCTTTTATAAGGTAAATTGTAAACATCTTTAGCGCACTTGGGAAAAACGGTCTATGCTTTTAATATTAACAAAATTAAAACTCGTATTATTCCACTAATATTCCTGATATTTTCTTACCAGATTATTTAAAGCCCAACGCAACGGAATTAATAACTTTAAATATTTCATCCTGAGTGATAAAAAGCATGCCCTTCAGCTCACTGGCGCAACCACCGTATCTTCCCCCATCCCTATGCCTCTACCTTGTTGAAAAAACAACATTTCATTTACCTTTGTTGTTTATTATTCAACCAATCCACTATACTTACTGCTACGTCAATGTTCCGCTTTGTGAGTACATCGTGTAAATTGCATTATCATCATCTTGAATTAGTCTCTTTTTTGATTTTCATCAGCTAAATTTGCCGTTTTTTTCGGCACATTTCACCACTTACTTTTTGATGCTGTTCTGTATCAATTTTTATAACTGGGCGATAGGTGTTAATAATGTTAACGTTCTTTGAACTCCTGATTGGTGTTGTGGTTATCGTGGGCGTTGCCCGCTACATCATCAAAGGATATTCCGCAACGGGTGTCCTTTTTGTTGGTGGTCTGCTGCTACTGATTGCCAGCGCGTTGATGGGGCATAAGATTTTACCAGGCAGCGCAACCAGCACCGGCTACTCTGCCACCGACATCGTTGAATATATTAAAATTCTGCTGATGAGCCGCGGCGGCGATCTCGGCATGATGATAATGATGCTCTGTGGCTTTGCGGCTTATATGACCCATATTGGCGCCAATGATATGGTCGTTAAGCTGGCATCAAAACCGCTGCAATATATCAACTCACCGTATTTACTGATGATTGCCGCTTATTTTGTGGCGTGCCTGATGTCGCTGGCCGTCTCTTCGGCAACCGGCCTTGGCGTATTGCTGATGGCGACGCTGTTCCCGGTGATGGTTAACGTTGGTATTAGCCGAGGCGCCGCGGCTGCTATTTGTGCCTCCCCGGCCGCTATTATTCTCTCCCCGACTTCCGGCGACGTCGTGCTGGCCGCCAAGGCCGCTGAAATGCCGTTAATCGATTTCGCTTTTAAAACCACGCTGCCGATCTCCATCGCCGCGATTATCGCGATGGCTATCGCCCATTTCTTCTGGCAGCGCTATCTGGACAAGAAAGAACACATCTCGCACGAGATGCTGGATGTCAGCGAAATTACCACCACGGCCCCAAGTTTCTATGCCATTCTGCCGTTCACGCCAATTATTGGCGTACTGATTTTCGACGGTAAATGGGGCCCGGAACTGCATATTATCGCCATTCTGGTGATTTGCATGCTGCTGGCCGCCGTGCTGGAATTCTGTCGTGGCTTTAACACCCAGAACGTATTTGCCGGCCTTGAAGTCGCCTATCGCGGGATGGCCGACGCCTTTGCTGGCGTGGTTATGCTGTTGGTTGCGGCCGGTGTTTTCGCGCAAGGCTTGAGTACTATCGGTTTTATCAATAGCCTGATCTCTATTGCGACCTCATTTGGATCCGCCAGCATTATCCTGATGTTGGTGCTGGTGGTGCTGACCATGCTGGCCGCGATGACCACCGGTTCCGGTAACGCGCCGTTCTACGCTTTCGTCGAGATGATTCCAAAACTGGCGCACTCTTCCGGCATTAACCCGGCATATCTCTCCATTCCGATGCTGCAGGCCTCCAACCTGGGTCGTACCATCTCCCCGGTCTCCGGCGTGGTAGTTGCGGTCGCCGGGATGGCAAAAATCTCGCCGTTCGAAGTGGTCAAACGTACCTCGGTACCGGTTCTTGTCGGCCTGCTGGTGGTGATTATCGCCACGGAAATTCTGGTTCCCGGCGCCGCCGCGTAAACATTGATTGATGAAATAAATAAGGCGCCTGAGGGCGCCTTATTTTATTATGTAATAACGTCACTAAATGATTTAAAACGTGGAGTCAGGAAAATGCTAAGGAAGAATATTGTGTCAGGATGCGCGCTGTTGCTCTGCGCCGGCAGCCTACAGGCCGCCCCTCTCGCACCGACACAATATGGTGACTTCGATCGTTATGTGCTGGCTCTTTCCTGGCAAACCGGTTTTTGCCAGAGTCAGCACGACAGAAATCGCAAAGAACCACTGGAATGTCAGCAGCCAAAAGAAGCGGTCAACAAAGCCGACTACTTGACGGTTCACGGCCTATGGCCTGGCCTGCCGGCGTCGATCGCCTCACGCGGGGTCGATAATAATCGCTGGATGCGCTTCGGTTGCGCCACGCGCCCCATCCCCAATATGCCGGAAGCCAAAGCCAGCCGTAAATGCGCCGCCGAAGAGACCGGTCTGTCGTTGGAAGTGGCCAATAAGCTCAACCAGGTCATGCCTGGCAGCGGGGGAAAAAGCTGTCTTGAGCGCTATGAATACGCCAAACACGGCGTCTGTTTTGGCTTCGACCCTGATACCTACTTCAGTACGATGGTACGTCTGAATAGCGAAGTGAAGCAGAGCGCTATCGGCACCTTCCTCGCGGCCAACTACGGTAAAACCGTCACTCGCGCCAGCTTTGACAGTGCGGTGGCTTCGGCCTTCGGCAAAGAGAACGTGAAAGCCGTTAAGCTAACCTGTAACGGTAATCCGGCCTATCTGACAGAAATGCAAATTGCCATTAAATCGGCCAGCATCAACGACCCGCTCACCGCTGCTTCCCTGCTACCACAACCGCATCCCGGCAACTGCGGCAAACAGTTCGTGGTGGATCAAAACGGTTATTGATCCCAAGCCCCCGCTCGCGGGGGCTGCGCATCGTTATTTCTGAATGAATGCCAGCAGATCGTCGTTGATCTGATGTTTGTGAGTCGTACAGATCCCGTGCGATCCGCCTTTATAAACCTTCAACTCCGCGTTCGGTAAGATTTCCGCTGCGACCTTGCCACAGGTTTCAAACGGCACAATCTGGTCGTCATCGCCGTGAATCACCAATGTCGGTACCGTTATCTTACGCAAATCGTCACGCAGATCGGTTTCTGAAAACGCTTTAACACAGTCGTACAGCGCTTTGATAGAGCCTTGTAGACCTTGCTCAACAAACCCTTCACGTACCGCTTTTGACTCTTTTGCGCCCGCGCGATTGTAGCCATAGAACGCCGCCGATAGCTCGTAAAAGAAGGCTCCGCGATCCTCCACCACGCCGTTGCGAATACCGTCGAACACCTCAAGCGGCACGCCATTGGGATTGAAATCCGTTTTCACCATAATCGGCGTCACCGCGCCAATCAGTACCGCTTTTGCCACCCGGCTGGTGCCATGACGACCAATGTAGTGAGCCACTTCACCGCCGCCGGTAGAGTGCCCCACGTGCACCGCATCTTTTAGATTCAGATGCGCGGTCAGTTCCGCCAGATCGTCGGCATACTGATCCATATTATGCCCGTCCCAGGGCTGTGCCGAACGCCCATGGCCTCGTCTATCGTGGGCAATGACGCGATACCCTTTCGAACCCAGATACAGCATCTGATCCTCAAACGCATCAGACGTTAACGGCCAGCCATGACTAAAAACAATAGGCTGCCCGCTCCCCTAATCTTTAAACCAGAGATAACTACCATCTTTCAGGGTCAGCTTATCGAAACCGCTCATACGATCTCCTGTGTTGGAAGGACGCTGCCAGGTGCAGCCTAAAAAGAATAATCCAGATTTATAAGTTGCGAGGTGTTTCGCATAAAATTCACACAACAAAGAGTATTGCCATCTGCGAATGTGCGTTCCATCACTTCAAACCTGACGCCAGGATCAGTATGATGGGGTGAGATGAACCCTTGCCGCTGGCGGTGAGGGTTTTCTTTTGGATAATCGATAGACATGGAGTAAATAATGACCAGACCTGCCATCATTATTAATGAGTTCGATGCCGAGCGTATCGACCGCCTGCTTGAGCAACCTGCTTACGCAAATTCCCCGGTGGCGAGCGCGCTAAACGACGAACTGGATCGAGCCCAGATGTGTGCCCCTGAGGACATGCCGCACGACGTAGTCAGTATGAATAGCCAGGTCAGATTCCGCGATCTTACCACCGGTGAAGAACGCGTCCGCACGCTGGTCTTCCCGGCGAAGATGACCGATAGCACTAGCCAGCTCTCGGTGATGGCGCCGGTTGGCGCGGCCCTGCTCGGCCTGCGTGCAGGCAGCACTATCCATTGGGAGTTACCGGGCGGCGCCTCAACCCACCTGGAAGTCCTCGAGCTGCTGTATCAGCCGGAAGCTGCCGGCGAATTTCATCTTTAATTCCACGCGGTATTAAGTTAAGAGGGTGCCAGGCATCCTCTTTCTGCCCTGTCTGACCAAACTTTACAACTCCCTTCTCTTCGATAAACTATTTTGCGAACTGAATGACATATTCAAAACGAATTATGTGTTTTGATTGTTCTACAAAGACAAGGAGGAGCCTATGTACAAAACAATCATTATGCCAGTTGATGTTTTTGAGATGGAGTTGAGTGACAAAGCGATTCGTCACGCGGAGTTTTTGGCCCAGCAGGATGGCATTATCCATCTGCTGCACGTATTGCCCGCATCCGCCAGCTACACCATGAGCCGTTTTGCAGCCGATCTACGCCGGTTTGAGGAACATCTTCAGCAGGAAGCTGAAAGTCGCCTGACCACCATGGTCAGCCACTTCACGCTCGACCCTTCCCGCATCAAGCTACACGTTCGTCTGGGTAGCGTCCGCGATGCGGTAAATGAGCTGGCTGAAGAACTGGGCGCCGATATGGTGGTGATTGGTTCGCGTAACCCATCTATCAGTACGCACCTTCTCGGTTCCAACGCTTCCAGCGTGATTCGCCACGCACACATTCCGGTACTCGTTGTCCGCTGATCCCGGCGTAATCCGCAAAAAAAGGCCACCTTTCGGTGGCCTTTGACATTGCAGGCATTGTCTTCTTTTTTATGCAGTTTTGGTGCGAATCAGATAATCGAAAGCGCTCAGTGACGCTTTCGCACCTTCGCCAGCGGCGATAATAATCTGTTTGTAAGGCACGGTAGTACAGTCACCCGCGGCGAATACGCCTTTAACGTTGGTCTCGCATTTCGCATCGATGATGATTTCGCCCATCCGGTTACGCTCAACTGCGCCCTCCAGCCAGGTGGTATTCGGCAGCAGACCAATCTGCACGAAGATCCCGGCCAGCGCCACATGGTGCTCATCGCCGCTCACGCGGTCACGATACTGCAAACCGGTGACTTTGGTGCCGTCGCCTTTCACTTCAGTAGTTTGCGCATTCAGGATGATGTCCACGTTCTTCAGGCTGCGCACTTTATCCTGCAGTACCTGGTCCGCTTTCATTTCTGGAGCAAACTCCAACAGGGTAACGTGTTCAACCACGCCCGCCAGGTCGATTGCGGCTTCTACGCCGGAGTTGCCGCCGCCGATCACCGCTACGCGTTTGCCCTTAAACAGCGGGCCGTCGCAGTGCGGGCAGTAGGTGACGCCCTTAGTACGATACTGATCTTCACCCGGTACGTTCATGTTACGCCACTTAGCGCCGGTCGCGATAATAATGCTACGCGCTTTCAGCACCGCGCCGGAGGCGGTTTCAATCTGATGCAGGCCGCCTTCAACGGAGGCGGGCACCAGCTTAGCCGCGCTCTGGGAATCAATCACGTCCACATCATATTCGCTCACGTGCGCCTTCAGCGCGCCCGCCAGCTTCTGACCTTCGGTCTTCGGTACGGAGATATAGTTCTCAATATCGACGGTATCCAGCACCTGGCCGCCAAAGCGCTCGCCCATCAGGCCGGTACGAATCCCTTTACGCGCCGAGTAAACGGCCGCTGCCGCGCCGGACGGGCCGGAACCGACAATCAGCACCTCATACGCATCGCGTTTACTCAGCTCTTCCGCTGCGCGTTTTTCCGCCCCGGTATCTACTTTTGCGACGATTTCCGCCAGCGTCATACGACCCTGACCGAACTCCTGGCCGTTGACATAAACTGCCGGAACGCCCATCACGTTACGATCGGTGATTTCGTTCTGGAAAGTACCGCCATCGATCGCGGTATGCTTGATGCGCGGGTTTAGCACCGACATCAGATTCAGCGCCTGTACCACATCCGGGCAGTTGTGGCACGACAGCGAGTAGTAGGTTTCAAAATCAAAATCACCGTCAATATCACGAATCTGCTCCAGCAGAGACTGCGCTTCTTTCGACGGGTGACCACCGGTCCACAGCAGCGCCAGCACCAGCGAGGTGAACTCGTGGCCCAGCGGTGAACCAGCAAAACGCGGCCCCTGATGGGAACCTGGATTGGTGATCAGAAACGACGGCTTACGCACCGCAAGGGTATTGTCTTCTTTAAAGGTGACTTTGTCTGACAGTTCAGCAATTTCAGCCAACAGTTCCTTGATCTCTGCCGATTTAGCGCTGTCATCCAGCGTGGCAATCAGCTCAACAGGTTTGGTCAGCTTCTCAAGATAGGCCTTGAGCTGGGTTTTCATGTTGGTGTCGAGCATTGTTATCTCCTGGGCTTAAAACATCATCATGCAAGCGGCCTCACGCGGCAGCCTGAATGCGCTTGCATCATGGACGCTAATAAGAAATTCGGGTGCTGATGCACCCGTTTTTAAAGGGGGCCATTTCCTGAGTCTTTCGCGTCACAGCAAGGCGCTGCGGCGCGAAAGACGATGGAAATTTAGATTTTACCAACCAGGTCCAGAGATGGAGCCAGAGTCGCTTCGCCTTCTTTCCATTTAGCCGGGCATACTTCGCCTGGGTGAGAAGCAACGTACTGAGCCGCTTTGATTTTACGCAGCAGATCAGAAGCGTCACGGCCGATACCTTCAGCGGTAACTTCGATAGCCTGGATGATGCCCTGCGGGTCAACAACGAAGGTCGCACGGTCAGCCAGACCTTCATCTTCACGCATATTGTCGAAGTTACGGGTCAGGGCGCCAGTCGGGTCACCGATCATCGCGTATTTGATTTTCGCGATGGTGTCAGAGCTGCTGTGCCATGCTTTGTGAGTGAAGTGAGTGTCGGTAGACACAGAGTACACGTCCACGCCCAGTTTCTGCAGTTCTTCGTAATGGTCTGCAACGTCGCCCAGTTCGGTCGGGCATACGAAGGTGAAATCAGCCGGGTAGAAGAAGAAGACGCTCCAGCGACCTTCGGTATCTTTCTCAGTGACTTCGATGAACTCACCGTTTTTGAACGCCTGGTTTTTGAAAGGTTTGATTTTAGTATTAATTAAAGACATCGAGTACTTCCTCCGTGTTTTCGTTGAGGTCTAAGTTAACGAATAATTCCTGATTCGACCAATGCGTTTACATTATCAAATCAATAAGCGTTATCTAACAACCGGAACAAGACAACTTTGTGAACCTGTGTTCAGGGATAAGCACTAAACGCTCATCCCTTAACGTAAAAAGGCCGCAACAAAGGCGGCCCGATTACCTGAATCCCCCGCAGGTGAGTTCAGCGCCAGCCAGGCTGGCGTAGTGTTGCGCTCTACATACCCTAACAAAGGTTGTAACAGCGTTTTGATTACATCACTCCAGCCTGCAAAGGGCAATTAACACACGGTAGGTCCTGTCTATGATTGTGATAGGCTACACCGTAGAATCTACACAACAAACTGATTTTACGGATATTTTCTATCTAACAGGTTTCTTTACCACTACCGTATCCTATGCCTATAACCGTATAATCCTACGAATAACAATAAAAGATAGCATGTTACGAAGACCTCTCATTTATTCTCTGTATAAAAGAGCCGTTATCTAAAATAATAAACCGTGTTAAGATTAAGGTGTCTATACATACTATTTATCAGTAAAACAAACAAGATTTATATTTTAAATATATGAAAAAAATTGATTGCCCGCTAACTACACAATCATGATTTATTTTTAGTAGAATTTAAGATATATTTTAGTTTCTCGAACACATAGATTGTGGCGATGGGGTAATGAATACCCTTACTCATTTAGAAAGGATGCAAAATGGCAAACCTCTATGATCTGAAAAGATTCGACCTTAACTTACTGGTTATTTTCGAGTGTATTTATCAACATCTTAGCATCAGCAAAGCGGCTGAAATGCTCTTTATTACCCCTTCGGCGGTGAGTCAATCACTCCAGCGGCTGCGTTCGCAATTAAACGACCCGTTATTTGTCCGCGCCGGAAAAGGGATCACGCCTACAACGATTGCCGTTAATCTACACCAGCATCTGTCAAAAAATCTTAATCAGTTAGAACAGACGATCAATATGATGACCAGTGCGGACCTTGACAAAAAATTTATCATTTACGGCCCACAGCTCTTTTCAACCCCCGAACTTGCCAACTTTATTAATGCGCTTCTGGCCGAGCCAGATCTCCAGATTGAATATCATGATTACACGAGTATTAACGATTCGGCAGAAAACCTGCTGCACTATCGCAAAGCGGATATCGTTTTTACCACGTCACAAATCTACAATCGCGCGCTAGTGTGCGAGAAATTTTACGATGCTGATACGGTGTTAATATGCCGGGAGGACCACCCGCGGCTGGGGAGTCACGCGACGTACGAGGAGATACTCCAGGAAAAATTTACCTATTACGATGTTCAGGATTCGTGGATAAAACGTAACCAGCACGATAATGAGAGTTTTATGGTCGAACGCAATTGCGCATTTCGATCATCATCTTTTATATCTGTTATGAATGCAATATACCAGGCTGATTTAATAGGTATCGTGCCGCAGCCTTATTTTACAATGTTAAGGGCCTCACTGCGGCTGAAAGAGATTACGCTTCCAAAACCATTACCCAAAGTGTCCATTTATGTGTGCTATAATCGTGCCTCGTTAAATTCAGAAGCATTCATCAGGGTAATAAAAAAACTAGAGTCATAATTTATAATTATTATAAAAAGCCTGTATTAAAAATAGCTCCAAAAAAGGAAAAAATTACTCTCGTGAGTATCACTCATATTATTGTATGATATAAGATTCTATTAATAGAACAGGTATTCAAGGATGGCGGCGTATGTCCATGGTAAAACTCCCGCTCACGCAATCGGTCCTGGAAGCGACTCACGACCGTATTATCTGGACATTAGATAATTTCTCTCGCGTTTGCGTTTCATTTTCGGGTGGAAAAGATTCAACGGTGATGTTGCATTTAACCGCACAACTTGCCCGACAACGTGGACACAAAATTAGCGTCCTGTTTATTGATTGGGAAGCGCAATTCTCTTACACCATTAACCACTGTGAGAAATTACGCCAACAATACCAGGACGTGATTGAGAACTTTTACTGGGTGGCTCTACCGCTTACCACGCAAAACTCACTGACCCAATTTCAGCCGGAATGGCAATGCTGGGAGCCTGGTGCAAAATGGGTCAGACAACCGCCATCCGATGCGATTACCGATCCTGCCTTTTTCTCTTTTTATGAATCGGGAATGACCTTTGAACTGTTCGTGCAAAAGTTCGCCGAATGGTTCTCGCAGCAGCGCCCGGCAGCGGTGATGGTCGGGATCCGTGCCGACGAATCTTATAACCGCTTTTTGACGATTGCCTCCCAGCGGAAACGTCGCTTTGCCGATGATAAACCCTGGACAACCGTCGCACCGGGCAACCACGCCTGGTACGTTTACCCTATCTACGACTGGAAAACTGCCGATATCTGGACATGGTTCGCCAAAACCCAGCAGCCGTATAACCCTCTCTACAACCTGATGTATCAAGCAGGGGTTCCATTGCGCTACATGCGCATCTGCGAACCCTTTGGGCCAGAACAGCGTCAGGGACTCTGGCTCTATCACGTGCTGGAACCGGAGCGTTGGGCCGATATGTGTCAACGGGTCAGCGGCGTACACAGCGGCGGCGTTTATGCCGGGCAAGACAACCAGTTTTACGGCCACCGTAAACTCGAGAAACCGGCAAACTACAGCTGGCGAAGCTACGCGCATTTTCTACTCCACAGCATGCCGCAAACCACCGCCGACCATTATCGCAACAAAATTGCCGTCTACCTTCACTGGTATCAAAAACAGGGTTGGGAAGATATCCCTGACGAACAGGAAAAAGATTTGGGTTCAAAGGACATTCCATCGTGGCGAAGGATATGCAAAGTACTGTTAAACAATGACTATTGGTGCCGAATGCTCTCCTTTAGCCCGACCAAAGCAAATCACTATCAGCGCTATCGCGCGCGTATGGAACAAAAGCGTCAGCAATGGGGAATCTTATGCGACAAACACTAATAAATCAGCTGCGAGACTATCTGCAGCATCTCGCACCGGATGACAAAATCGATGCCATTAACCAGTTCCGTCAGGCCTTACACGCCGAAAGCCCGTTTAAAGATCAGCCTATCGACTGCGTGCTATGGGTAAAAGAAGAGCAAATTTCGCCAAACGACTACAACCCTAACAATATGGCGCCGCAGGAAAAACGTCTGCTGACCAAATCACTGGAGGCCGACGGTTTCACCCAGCCTATCGTGGTCATTGAGAAAAAAGAAAGTCATTATGAAATCGTCGACGGCTTCCATCGCCACCTGCTGTCACAGTCCAAAACGACGCTGAAAAAGCGTTTTCACGGCTACCTGCCCATCACCCAGCTGGAAAAGTGTGACGATTCACTCCCCTCACGCATGGCCGCTACCGTGCGCCATAACCGCGCGCGCGGGCGACACCAGATTAGCGCCATGTCTGATATCGTGCGCGAACTGAGCCAACTTGGCTGGAGCGATGAAAAAATGGGGCAGGAACTGGGTATGGATGCGGACGAAATTCTGCGCCTGAAGCAGATTAACGGCCTGTGTGAAATGTTCGGCAATCGCCAGTTCTCACAGGCCTGGACGGTGAAATAGCTACAGTCGGCAAAGACGCTCAGCGGCGGCCAGCAGCGTTGCCTCCTGTTTAGCGAAGCACAGACGAATCAGCCTATGCGGGAACGGCGCGGCGCAAAAGACCGACAGCGGAATCGCCGCCACACCCACTTCCGTCGTTAACCAGCGGCAGAAGCTCACATCATCCAGATCGGAAATCGCGCTGTAGTCAGCCAGCAGGAAGTAAGTGCCTTCACACGGCAGCAGCTTCAGGCGACTCTGGCTGAGAGCATCAACAAACAGGTCACGCCGTGCCTGATAAAATTCCGGCAGTTGGCGGTAGTGCTCCGGCTGCGTGCGCAGCATATCCGCCAGCGCCAGCTGTGCTGGCGTGTTCACCGCGAAGGTCAAATACTGATGCACTTTCCGCAGTTCCGCACTGATAGGCGCTGGCGCTACGCAGTAACCCACCTTCCAACCGGTCATATGATAGGTTTTACCAAACGACGACACCGCGACCGCACGTTCACGAAGCGCCGGATGCGCCAGCACGCTGGCGTGTCCGTCTTCGGCAAAGCAGATGTGCTCATACACTTCATCGCTTAGCACATAAATCTCGCGTTCGGCGATAGCCTGCCACAGTGCTTCAAAATCCGTCGCCTGCCAGACGGTGGCCGACGGGTTATGCGGTGTATTGAGGATGACCAGCCGTGTCTTCTCGCTCAGCTGCGTAGCAAACGTCTGCCAGTCCACGCGAAAATGCGGCGGCTGTAGCGCGATACGTTTCACCACGCCGCCGGACAGTTCCACCGCCGGCGCATAGCTATCGTAGCTCGGGTCAAAACAAATCACCTCGTCACCGTCGCGCACCAGTGCGGTAATCGCGGCATACAGCGCTTCCGTGGCCCCTGCAGTCACCGTAATGTCGCTGTTAACGTCAGGCGTGTGGCCATACAGCGCGGCGGTTTTCTCGGCGATCGCTTCTCGTAACGCCAGCGCGCCGGTCATCGGAGCGTACTGATTCGCGCCGCTCGCCACATGATCCGCGAGCCGCTGTTGCAGATACGCTGGGCCGTCAAAATCGGGAAAACCCTGAGACAAGTTGATAGCCTGATGCTGCTGCGCCAGGGCGCTCATCTGGGTGAAAATAGTGGTGCCGAGGTTGGGGAGTTTGCTCTGGGGGATGAGTTGCGTTGTTGTCATTCGTCGTCTGCCGCTCGTAAAACCGATGTCAAATCACTATAACACGGCCAACGAGCTTGGCAATCAAGACGTTTAGATGTCTAAAACTTTTAACAGCACTTTGCGCCACCCTTCCCGCCGTAGCGCGCATCCTGGCGGTCGCGGAAAAAAGCTTCATAGGTCATCGGCGTCTGATCCGGGTGATTAACGCGCATATGCTCGACGTAGTTGTCGTAATCCGGTACGCCAATCATCATCTTAGCCGCCTGGCCGAGGTATTTTCCAGCTTTTGAAAGCGTATCAAACATCGTTGTTGTCCTTATCAGGTTAACCCGGCGTCGCCATGCTCGGCCGGGTTACAGATGACATTAATGCGCGCGTTTCGCCTGAGCAACCAGGTTATCCGCATCCGCCGGCATCGGCTCATACGGCGTTTCTTTTGACGTCGGTTTGTCCTCTTTCAGCGCCGCCAGCGCGGTTTTCAGCGAGAACAGCGCCAACACCACGACCACCACCATAAAGAAGATGGTCAGACCCGCATCAAGACGGTTGTTAAATACCAACTGCGCAAGCTGCGATTCGGTGTACTGCGGCGGAATGTTACCGCTGTCGATCATCGCCTGGAACTTATTGGCAATTGCCAGGAAGCCCACGCGCGTATCCTCGCTGAACGATTTCTGCCAGCCCGCCACCAGCGTACATACCAGCAGCCACGACGTCGGCACCAGCGCAACCCACGCGTAGCGCTGACGTTTCATCTTGAACAGTACCACCGCGCACAGCATCAGCGCCATACCTGCCAGCATCTGGTTGGCGATACCAAACAGCGGCCACAGGGTATTGATACCGCCCAGCGGATCCACCACGCCCTGATGAAGGAAGTAACCCCAGGCCAGCACGCACAGCGCCGTGGCCAGCAGGTTAGCCGGCAGCGAATCGGTGCGTTTCAGCCCCGGATTGATCACCCCCAGCAGGTCTTGCAGCATAAAGCGCGCCGCACGGGTCCCGGCATCCACCGCCGTCAGGATAAACAGCGCTTCAAACAGAATGGCAAAGTGATACCAGAACGACACGTCCATCAAGCCGCCCAGCGCACCGTGGAGGATATAGGCCATCCCCACCGCCAGAGTTGGCGCACCGCCCGCACGGGAGATAATCGACTGCTCACCCACTTCGTTGGCAATCTGATGCAGCAGATCGGGCGTTACCGCAAAGCCCCAGGAGCTCACCACCTGCGCCGCCGAGGCCACCACGTCTGCGGTACCGGCCGGTGCCAGCATCGCCATTGGGCTGTTCATCGCAAAGTAGACGCCCGGGTCGATAATACAGGCGGAAACCAGCGCCATAATCGCCACAAAGGATTCCATCAACATCCCGCCATAGCCGATAAAGCATGCCTGACCTTCGTTCGCCAGCATCTTCGGCGTGGTGCCGGAGGCGATCAGCGCGTGGAAACCTGACACCGCGCCACAGGCGATGGTGATAAACAGGAACGGGAACAGATCGCCGGTCCACACCGGGCCGGTGCCGTCGACAAACTTGGTCAGCGCAGGCATGGTCAGGGTAGGACGCATAATCAGAATGCCGATCGCCAGTCCGACGATGGTACCGATTTTCAGGAAGGTTGAGAGGTAGTCACGCGGCGCCAGCAGCAGCCATACCGGCAGTACCGAGGCCACAAAACCGTAACCCACCAGCATCCAGGTTAACTGCACGCCGGTATAGTCAAACCACGGTGCCCAGGTCTCGCTCTCGGCAACCCAGCCGCCGGAAATAATGGCAAAGACCAGCAGCACCAGGCCAATCACCGACACCTCGCCAATGCGCCCCGGGCGCAGATAGCGAATGTAAATCCCCATAAACAGCGCCAGTGGAATGGTAAAGGCCACGGTGTAAGTCCCCCACGGGCTGTGGGTCAGCGCTTTCACCACGATCATCGCCAGCACCGCCAGAATGATCACCATGATCATAAAGGTGGCAATCAGTGCAATCCCCCCTGCCGTCGGCCCCATCTCCTCTCTCACCAGCTCACCCAGTGAACGCCCGTCGCGACGAGTGGAGACAAACAGCACCATAAAGTCCTGAACCGCACCGGCCAATACGACCCCGGCTAACAGCCAGATCATCCCCGGCAGATAGCCCATCTGTGCCGCCAGCACCGGGCCGACCAGAGGTCCGGCCCCGGCAATCGCCGCAAAGTGGTGACCAAACAGCACTTTTTTGTCCGTCGGCACATAGTCGAGACCGTCGTTATGACGCACCGCTGGCGTCATGCGCGTTGGGTCAACCTGCAGCACGTTTTTGGCGATATACAGGCCGTAAAAACGATAGGCGATAAGATAAACACAGACCGCCGCGACGACTATCCACAGCGCGTTTATCTGTTCCCCCCGGTTGAGGGCGATATAGCCAAGGGCAAAGGCTCCGACAATGGAGAGCAATGCCCATATAAGGTATTTCCCTGAATTGTTCATCGTTATTTTCCGTATCAGTAGCAGAGGATGTTACATTTTGTGTCCGTAGCAACACGTATGATTTAACAACCTTGAAACCAATCTGAACAGGAACAGAACCCGACATTTACATCACATTGTTAACGGGATCACTTAACAAGAGAAAATGGCTGAATCCCCGGGAGGAAAAAGTGAGCTCTAAGAGATTGAAAAAGAGAGGCCAGAATTCTTGAGTACGGAACTGGACACGTCCTGGCGCATTAATACCTTACAGTTCTAAAGCCATGGCCCCGATAAAATAAGCCATTCTTTGATACAAAAAACAATAAGATGCCTCTTTATCTATCAACGCAGTTTGATGAGTTTCGGCTCGATAATGGCTTGCTCGCGCATCTGTTTAAGTTTTCGGTGCAACATCATCATTTTATCCTGATTTTTAGCCCTATTGACGTCAGCGACGAGGAGTATCATCAGTTCCGTAATGAAGAAGTCGGGTTTGTGCTGCCTGCCGATTGTTATGATGTGAAATTTGACAGACAAGTGAATTTTGAGAGCGGGGACTTCTATGCACCGCCTTTACCTGGTGAATGCTCCAGACGTTTTGGGTTTGCGAACGAACTCGCCGAAGCGCTGAAGGCAATCATTCAACTGCACTATGCCACCTATAGGGCAAAAGCTTATCTTGCTATCGCTGAGAATGATAAGCTCAAGCGGTACTATGACCGTATTTTACAGACTGTACCTGGTGATGTAGTATACGAATTAATCCAGAATGTTGGAGTAGAGGGGCGTGGTTATGCATTCAAAACCAGATGTTTCAACACTTAAAAAAATGACGGTTGCAGAGCGCAAAGTTGAAGCCATGCGCCAGATTAAAGCCTCCTTCGATCGCGCAACACGTGAAGGCTCAGTACATAAGCGTCAGGCAGCATCGGTTGCTTAACGCAACAACATTCTGAAACCCGCCACGACGGGTTTTTTAATGTCCTGCCCATGACGTCCCGTCTACCCCAGCACCGCCGTTCCCAGCCGGCAGGTACAGCAGCGCCGCCCTTGCTCGTCAAAAACGACAATTTCCCAGCTCTGGCTCTGCCGCCCCAGGTGCAACGGCTGACACACTGCGCGCACCTGTCCTTGCGATACCGGGCGATGGTGGGAAGCATTCAGCTCGGTGCCCACCACGCACTGGCCCTCACGAGTCATCAGAAAACCAGCCATCGAGCCTAGCGTCTCTGCCAGTGCCGCCGACGCGCCGCCGTGCAGCAGGCCAAAAGGCTGATGGGTACGGCTATCCACCGGCATTACCGCTTCCAGACTATCGTCACCGATATGGGTATAGATAATCCCTAAATGCGCCACCAGGGTGTTATCGCTGGTCGCGTTCAGCTCATCAAGCGTTAAATGACGTTTCCAGATCATCCTATGCCCCCAGCGTCGAACCGCCGTCCACCACAATATCCTGCAGCGTGATATGGCTGGCGCTGTGGGAGGCGAGGAACAGAATAGTGCTGGCAATTTCCTGCGGATGAGCAATTTTGCCCAGCGGAATGCCCAGCTTAAACTGCTCGGCAAACCCACGGATCCTTTGCTGCTCCGCATCATCACTGACCCACAGCACACGCTGCATGTCGGTATCGGTCGAACCCGGTGAGACGATATTACAGCGCACCCCCGCGCTCGCCAGCTCTAACCCCACGGTCAGCGCCAGGCTTTTCAGCGCCGCCTTGGAGGCACCGTAGGCGCTCATGCCGATGCGCGGCGTGTGTGCGGCGTCTGACGCCACGGTGACAATTGCCCCGCCCTTCTGACGGCGAAACTGCGCCATCGTATTCTGGAATAAATTAAACGCGCCGCCGACATTGACGGCAAAGGTCTGCTGCCAGTCGGCCTGACTGAGCGCATCCGTCGCCCCCATGCGCAAAATCCCCGCCGCGTTCACCAGCACGTCCAGACGCTCAGCGCCTGCCAACAGGCGTTCACACACCTGCGCCACCTGCTGCGCATCGGCCACATCCAGCACCTCGGTCGCAAACGGGTAATCTTCACCGTCGAAAGCTAAATCGAACCCCGTCACCTGCGCGCCTGCTGCAACGAAAGCCAGCGCGGTGCTATAGCCAATGCCTTTCCCCGCCCCGGTCACCCACACGGTCTGGCCGCGAAAATCAAAGCCAGTCATTATTTCACCTCGCGGGAAAGCAGCGCCCACCAGGCGTCAATGCTCGGATTTTTCGCCAGCATCACGAAGTCGATGTCGCCGTGTACTTTACGCCAGCGTGCCGCCAGCGCCATCATGCGTACGGAGTCGAGCCCGTAATCAATCAGGTTATCGTCGTCGAACGGCTCGTCAGACTCATCCAGCAGCGGCAGCACCAACGCGCGTAGCGCCTCTTTGCTGGCGGGAACCGAGGGCAGCAATTCGTCGGTCATCACCACGCGACCGCTGCGCCCGGCGACATATTTCAGCGACATCAGATGCTCATCGCGGCTGAAGTCCGCCAGCGCGTCGGCGACGAAGAAAGGCTTAATATCGCGCATAAAGGCGTCGGTGGCGGTGGTCATACAGCCGATGTGCGCGTACACGCCGGTGATGATCAACTGGTTACGGCCAGTCTCTTTGAGCATCTGCTCCAGCGGCGAGCGATGAAATGCGCTGTAGCGCCACTTCACCAGCACGGTATCCTGGTCGTCCGGCGCCAGCGCGGCAATTACCCGCTGCTGCTCCGGCGAGCGGGTCAGGCCCGGCCCCCACATGTCGTTAAGCAGCGCGCGGTCTTCGTCGCTCTGCTCTTTTGGCTGCGCGGTGTAATAGATCGGAATCCCGTTTTTCTTGCAGAAATCGCGCAGCGCGGCGATGTTGGCCACCACCGTGTCCATCATTTCGCTGTCTTCGCCCCAGAAGTTGAGGAAATACTCCTGCATATCGTGAATCAGCAGCGCCGCGCGCGCCGGTTCAAACGCCCAGTTCACCTTGTTTTCCGGGATGTCCATCGCGGTCGGCAGCGCGTAGCCCTGCAGTTTCGGAATTGCCATGTTGTTCTCTCCTTCAGGCCTGCGAGCGGCTAGCCAGCCACTGACGCAATTGTTTTTTATCCACTTTGCCGACGTGGGTCAGCGGCAGTTCATCCACGCACTCCACGCGATCCGGCAGCTTAAATTCAGCCACGCCCTGTTCGCGCAGGAAGCGACGGACCTGCACCGCGCGCAGCGGTTCTTTCGCCACCAGATACGCGCAGCTTTTCTCGCCCAGCAGGGTGTCTTCCATGCTGACCAACGCCGCATGGACCACCGCCTCGTGACGCAGCAGCAGGTTTTCAATCTCTTCCGCGGCAATCTTCTCGCCGCCGCGGTTAATCTGATCTTTTTCACGGCCCTGCACGGTGATGTAACCCTCCTCATCAATCGAGATCAGGTCGCCGGAACAGTAGAAACCATCGGCATCAAACGCGCTGGCGTTATGCTGAGGACTTTTGTAGTAGCCGCGGAAGGTATACGGGCCGCGCGTCATCAGGCGTCCCACTTCACCGCGCGGCAGCGGATTGCCCTCTTCGTCCGCCACCCACACTTCATCGTCAGGGCACATCGGGTAACCCTGGGTGTTGAGGATTTTTTCCAACGTATCGTCAAGACGGGTGTAGTTCACCAGCCCTTCCGCCATGCCGAACACCTGCTGGAGCTGGCAGCCAATCTCTGCCGGGATACGCGCCGCCAGCGTGGCGGACAGACGCGCGCCGCCCACCTGTAGCAGCGTGAGCGAACGGAGTTGAGCGTTACCGGCCCCCTCGGCAATGGCCTGTAGCCACAGGCTGACCGCTGGGGGCACCAGCGCCGCGACGTTAATCTGGTGTTTCTCAATCAGCGGGAAGCACAGCGTCGCGCTCGGGTCCGTCGCCAGCACCACCGTCCCCTCTGCGAGGAAAACGCCCAACGCGCCAGGTGAACTCATGGCGTAGTTATGCGCTGACGGAATAGCGCACAGATAGCGCGTCGTGGCATCAAAGCGACACACTTCATTACTGCGGCGAATGCTGTAGTAATAATCGTTATGGGTGCGGGGGATAAGCTTCGGCGTGCCGGTACTGCCGCCGGAAAGCTGAAAAAAGGCCACTTCGTCAGCGGCGGTTGGCGTCGGCGTGAAGCCCATCGCCGGGCGAGCCATCGCCGATTCCAGCGCGTATTCACCTTCACCATTGCGTAGCAGTACGACGCGTAAAGAACGATGCTGCGCGCAGAAATGATTGAGGAAGGTATCGTCGGCAAACAGCGCGTGCCCGCGATCGGCAATCAGGACTGCGGGAGAGATCTGCTCGGCATAAGCATTCAGCTCGCTACGCTGATGGCTGAACAACGCGTTGACTGGCGCAACGCCAATCTTCAACAATGCGAATAAGGTGATGTAAAACTCGGCGATATTGCCCAGCTGCACCAGCGCCGTTTCGCCGCGCTTCAGCCCCTGGTTTTGCAGCGTCGCGGCCAGATTGTCGATGGCCTGATTCAGCGCGCGGTAGCTTATCTGACGTTCGCCGTCGATAACCGCAATCGCGTCACTTTCGGCGTGACGCGTCACCATGTCGGTGAGCAGCAGATCCTGCCAGTAGCCTTTTTCACGATAGCGCGCCGCAAGCGCATCCGGCCAGCGGGTAAATTCTACGGTCATTCTGATTCCTTAATGCAGGCCGAACACGTTCAGCATGGTCGAGAGTTTGACGCCGGTTTCGCGCCATTCGGACTCCGGCGATGAGGCGGGCACGATGCCCGCCCCGGCAAACAGGCGCACGCGGTTGGCCTTCACGCGCGCGCAGCGAATCGTCACCACCCACTCGCCGTTTCCTTCGGCATCACACCAGCCCACAATGCCGCCAAACAGATCGCGGTCAAACGGTTCCAGTTCGGCAATCACCTGTTTCGCCACCTGATGCGGGAAGCCACTCAGCGCAGGCGTCGGGTGCAGCAGGCAAGCCAGCGTCAGGGCGTTTTCCGCCGCTTTCGCCTGCCCTTCAATTGGCGTAGCCAGATGCCACAGCGTCGGCGTGGTAATCAGCTGCGGCGTCTGCGGCAGCGTCAGTTGCAGGCTGCGCGGCGCCAGCGTACGTTGCATCGACTGGGTCACCAGCTCGTGTTCATGGCGGTCTTTTTCCGATGCCAGCAGACGGTTACCCGCTTCACGATCCAGCAGCTCATCCGGCTGACGACGCGCCGAACCCGCCAGCGGCAGCGAACTGAAACGATCGCCCTCTTTACGCAGCAACAGTTCCGGGCTCGCCCCCAGCAGCACTCCACCGTCCGGCAGCGGGACATGGAAGTTGAAGCTTGCCGGGTTTTGCGCAACCAGGCGTTCCAGCAGCGCGCCGCTGTCCAGCGACTGCGCGGCGGTAATATCAATCAGGCGGGAAAGCACCACTTTATCGACCTGCGGTGTCGCCGTCAGCGCCGCCGAGCGGGCAACCATATCGAGGAAAACGGGATGTTGCGGAATTTCCTGACGCGCGGTCACGGCCATCGGTTCGCGAGACGCGTGATAGCGCGAGGTGTGCTGTTTTGCGGTGCGCGAGAAGGGTTCACTGCGCTCAGGAATGAACAACGCAGACGGCTGGAGGGTATCAAACGGAATCGCCCCCACCATCACCGGATTGGCGATCCCGGCGGCTTTGGCTGCGGCGAACGCCGAGGCTAAACCTTGCTGAAAAGCGCTATCGGGCGCATCGCCCCCTTCTGCGGGGCAGGTAAAACGCTGGAAGCAACCCGATGTCGTAAAACTGCGGAACGGCGACATAAAGAAAAAGCGGTCGGCTGAGAGCGTGGCCCGATGCTGCTGTTCTTGTTCATCCGCAGCCAGTGACGTTTCCATATCATTCTCCAAAAACGATAAAGATATTACGAATAATTATCATTTATATTTTGGTTTGGTAACCTAAAAGTAAACGCTTCATATGTCAACAGCGCAACGCAGCATCTTGTGCTGAATAACGATGTCGCCACCCCATATGGCGCTTTCAACAGTTCAGTGCCGGGCTTGCATCCGGGGTGGACAATAGTTGAAAATGAGAAGCATTAACTAACTGCAACCGGGATGCATTTCTGTGAAACTCTCCGCTTTATGGCGTACTGCCGCGCTGATCGCTGGCTTCAGCGTTTTAGGATTCTCCTCAGCGCAGGCCGCCGACTGGCCGCGCCAGATTACCGACAGCCATGGCGTACACACGCTGGAACAAAAGCCCATGCGTATTGTATCCACCAGCGTCACCCTCACCGGCTCGCTGCTGGCCATTGACGCGCCGGTGATCGCCAGCGGCGCCACTACGCCCAATAACCGGGTAGCCGATGCTCAGGGCTTCCTGCGCCAGTGGGGCGACGTGGCCAAAGCCCGTAAGGTGACCCGCCTGTATATCGGTGAACCCAGTGCCGAAGCGGTGGCCGCGCAGATGCCGGACCTGATTCTGATTAGCGCCACCGGCGGCGATTCGGCGCTGGCGCTGTACGATCAGCTCTCCACCATCGCCCCCACGCTTATCATCAACTACGACGACAAGAGCTGGCAGGCGCTGCTGACCCAACTGGGCGGGATTACCGGCAACGAGCAGCAGGCGGCGGCGCGTATTGCCGAATTTGATAAACAGCTGGCGACGGTGAAGCAGCAAATTAAACTGCCGCCGCAGCCGGTCAGCGCGCTGGTGTACACCGCCGCGGCCCACAGTGCTAACCTGTGGACCAGCGAATCGGCGCAGGGGCAGTTCTTGCAGCAGCTTGGCTTTACCCTCGCGACGTTGCCGCCGGGACTGCATGCCAGCCAGAGCCAGGGCAAACGCCACGACATTATTCAGCTTGGTGGTGAGAGCCTGGCTTCCGGCCTGAACGGCGAAAGCCTGTTCCTGTTCGCTGGCGACGAGAAAGACGCCGACGCGATTTACGCTAACCCGCTGCTGGCTCATCTTCCGGCGGTTAAAAATAAGCGTGTGTATGCGCTGGGCAGCGAGACGTTCCGCCTTGATTACTACAGCGCGACGCGGGTATTAGCGCGTCTGGCGGCCTTATTTGGCTAGCGCCCAACGCCGGATGGCGGCTTCGCCTTATCCGGCCTACAAACGTGCACAGCCGTAGGCCGGATAAGCGTTAGCGCCATCCGGCCTCAAGACTCGACGTTTATGTCGACTCCGTGAGTTCACGGCGAAAACGCCGCAGCTCGCCCAGCACCAACAGCAATATCACGCCAACGATCGCCAGCCCCCAGCCGCTTACGCTTGCCGACGCCACCGGCGTCAGCACCGCGCCCAAGCCGCCAAGCAGCGCCGCGCCAATGGCATCGCCGGTGACATTCTGCGCGGTCCACAGCCCGTTAATCCGCCCCAGCATCGCCTCCGGCGTCTGGGTCTGAATCAGGGTGTATTGCAGCAGCGAGCTCACCGCGCTCAGCCAGCCGAACAGCGCCAGGCAGACGAAACCCAATGCCCAGTACGGCATCATGGCGAACAGGCCAATGGCGATAAATGCGCCGACGGTCGCCAGCAGCATGATCCAGCCGGGTCGCTCGTTATGCGCCAGCCTGCCGCTGGTTAACGCGCCGAAGGCCGCCCCCAGCGGGATCGCCGCGTACAACAAGCCAATCTGCGCAGCCGACATCTGCCAGACCAGGGCAAGCGCCGGATAAAGCACACGTACCGCGCTCGCCATGGTGAGCAACCCGCCCAGCAGCGCGATACCGCCAATCAGCGGGCTCGCGAGCAGGAAGCGAAATCCCGCCGCCAGCGACGACAGCGGGTGTTCGCGCGGCTGCGGCGGCGGTGGCAACGACGGTAAACGCAGCAGCGTCAGGGTGGTAATAAAGGTGCCCAGCGCCGCCAGCAGGTAGTTCCACGACACGCCGCCGGAAGCCAGCAACAGGCCGCCAACCATCGGTGAAATCACCGATCCCAGGCGCACCGTCAGCATGGTGATCGCCCCTGCCTGCATCAGGTTTTCGCGCCCCACCAGCGCCGGCGTCGCCGCCAGCAGCGCCGTGACGCCGATCGAGGCGAAGAAACCGTCCCACAGCCCGAGCAAATAGATAGCCAGCAGTGACGGCTCCGGCAGCAGCGCGTTTAGCCACAGGCCAATAAAACCAACGCCGCAGGTGCCGCGCGCCAGCAAAATCAGTTTACGGCGCTCATAGCGGTCGGCCAGCACGCCGCCCACCATCAGCCCGACGAACATCGCCCCGCCGGTGAGCGTCACCGACAGCCCCACCTGCCAGGTGGAGTGGGTCATCATCTGGATTTGCACCGGAACGGCGACCCCAAGCAGGCCAAGCGACAAAATGGAGATAAAACGGGCAATAAAGACGGCGCGGAAGGCCGGATGTGTTTTTAGCAGGCTCAGATTCAGCAGCCAGGATTGTCGGTTCATTACAAGACCTTGAGCTTTTTTTTCGTACCCTTTTCGAGGTCGCTCATGCTAACATAAACGAATAAGATAGATAACGATAATCACTATCATTATCAAGTCAGGGATGTTGCTATGTCGTTTTCCACCGCCGCGTTGCGCGCCGTTGCGCTGCCCGGTCTGCTATTGCTGCTGTTCCTCGCCGCGACGCTAAGCTTGTTGATCGGCGCGACGCCGCTGCCGGTTTCCGTTGTCGTCGATGCGCTGAGCGGTACCTGCCATAGCGCCGATTGCACTATCGTCCT
>NZ_LXEU01000079.1 GCF_001654985.1 Kluyvera georgiana ATCC 51603 | reverse complement strand
CCCTCGCCGGCCTGCTGGCCGGTGGCGCGCTGGGCCTTGCCGGCGCGCTCATGCAAACCCTCACCCGTAACCCGCTTGCCGATCCGGGAATTCTTGGCGTTAACGCCGGCGCCAGCTTTGCCATCGTGCTGGGCGCGGCGCTATTGGGAATTACCTCGCCACAGGAACAGCTGGTGATGGCCTTTTGCGGCGCGCTGCTGGCGTCACTGATCGTGGCGTTCACCGGCAGCCAGGGCGGCGGCCAGCTCAGCCCGGTGCGCTTAACGCTGGCGGGCGTTGCGCTGGCTGCCGTGCTGGAAGGGTTCTCCAGCGGTATCGCCCTGCTCAATCAGGACGTCTACGATCAGCTGCGCTTCTGGCAGGCCGGTTCACTGGATATCCGTACGCTGCAAACGCTCAAAACGGTGCTGATTCCGGTGCTGATTGCTGGCGCGGTGGCGCTGATGATGAGCCGCTCGCTCAACAGTTTGAGCCTTGGCACCGATACCGCCACCGCGCTCGGCAGTAAAGTGGCGCGCACACAAATTCTGGGGCTGCTGGTGATTACCATCCTGTGCGCCAGCGCGACCTCGGTGGTCGGCCCTATCGCCTTTATCGGCCTGATGATGCCGCACATCGCCCGCTGGCTGGTGGGTTCGGATCACCGCTGGTCGCTGCCGGTTACCCTGCTGGCGACCCCTTCGCTGCTGCTGTTCGCCGATATTGCGGGCCGCCTGCTGGTTCCCGGCGAACTGCGCGTCTCGGTGGTCAGCGCCTTTATCGGCGCGCCGGTGCTGATTTTCCTCGTCCGCCGTAAATCCTCCGGAGGTGGCCGATGAACGCCCCTTCCCGTCGTCTGCTCGCCAGCTGCCTGCTGTTGGTTATTGGCTGTTTACTGTTAACGCTTCTGAGCCTACGCAGCGGCGCGGTGACGCTGGAATTTTCCCAGGTCTTCAGCGCGCTGTTCGGCGACGCGCCGCGTGCCGTCACCATGGTGGTGACGGAATGGCGTCTGCCGCGCGTGCTGATGGCGCTGTTGATTGGCGCCGCGCTGGGCGTCAGCGGCGCGATTTTTCAGTCGTTGATGCGCAACCCGCTGGGTAGCCCGGACGTGATGGGCTTTAACACCGGGGCATGGAGCGGCGTGCTGGTGGCGCTGGTCTTCTTCGGCCAAAACCTGACTACTATTACCCTCGCCGCGATGGCGGGCGGCATTGCCACCTCACTGCTGGTGTGGGCGCTGGCGTGGCGCAATGGTATCGAAACCTTCCGCCTGATTATTATCGGCATCGGCATCCGCGCGATGCTGATGGCCTTCAACACCTGGCTGCTGCTGCGCGCCTCGCTGGAAACCGCCGTCTCTGCCGGGCTATGGTTTGCCGGGTCGCTCAACGGCCTGACCTGGGCCAAAATCTGGCCCGCCGCACCGCTGATGATCGTCGCGCTGGCCTGTTCGGCGCTGCTGGTGCGCCGCCTGCGTCTGCTGGAGATGGGCGATGACAGCGCCTGCGCGTTGGGGGTGCGTGTCGAATATTCTCGTCTGCTGCTGATGCTGGTTGCCGTGGTGCTCACCGCCGCCGCCACCGCGCTGGCCGGGCCGATTTCCTTTATTGCGCTGGTCGCCCCACATATCGCCCGCCGCTTGAGCGGCACCGTACGCTGGGGGCTGACCCAGGCCGCACTCTGCGGGGCGCTGCTGCTCACCGCCGCCGATTTCTGCGCGCAGCAGTTGTTCTTGCCTTACCAGCTTCAGGTGGGGGTGGTGACCGTCAGTCTTGGCGGTATCTATCTCATCGTGCTGCTTATTCAGGAGTCTCGTAAAAAATGACCGATACCGTCGCCCGCTTGCGCGGCGAGGCGTTAACCCTCTCCTACGGCAAAAAGACTATCGCCGAGTCGCTGAACGTCACCATTCCGGACGGTCATTTTACCGCCATTATCGGCCCTAACGGCTGCGGTAAATCGACGCTGCTGCGTACGCTCAGCCGCCTGATGACGCCGACTCACGGTCACGTCTATCTCGACGGCGAAGAGATCCAGCGCTATGCCAGTAAAGAGGTGGCGCGACGTATTGGTCTGCTGGCGCAAAACGCCACCACGCCCAGCGATATTTCAGTACAGGAACTGGTGGCGCGTGGGCGCTATCCGCACCAGCCGCTATTTACCCGCTGGCGGCAGGAAGATGAGGATGCCGTACAGCGCGCGATGCAGGCGACCGGGATCGTTGAACTGGCAAATCAGAGCGTGGACACCCTCTCCGGCGGCCAGCGTCAGCGTGCGTGGATTGCGATGGTGCTGGCGCAGGATACCGCGATCATGCTCCTCGACGAACCGACAACCTGGCTGGATATCAGCCATCAGATCGATCTGCTGGAACTGTTAAGCGAGCTAAACCGCGAGCGCGGTTTTACGCTCGCTGCCGTGTTGCATGATTTAAACCAGGCCTGCCGCTACGCCACGCACCTGATTGCGCTGCGCGAGGGAAAAATTGTCGCCGAAGGCGCGCCGCAAGAAATTGTGACGGCGGAATTGATTGAAGCGGTGTACGGGCTGCGCTGCATGATCATCGACGATCCGGTGGCCCATACGCCGCTGGTGGTGCCGCTGGGACGGCGATGATTATTACCGGGCTGCCCATCCTGTATAACCGTGTAGGCCGGATAAGCAAAGCGCCATCCGGCTGACCGGCGCATGGTGCCGGATGGCGGCTACGCCTTATCCGGCCTACAGGATAATCAACCGCTGTTTTCCTACCCCAATATCTCCTGAATCACCGGTCCTATCGTCTCAAACGCCGCGGGCGTGATGATATCTACGTGCGGGCAGTCCTGGCGATAAACCTCCAGTTCGCCCACCCACGGCCCCCACGCTGTCTGCGGGTCCGCCTGGCGGGTTTTCTCTGCCACGAACAGCGTCGCTTTACCGTCGAACGTGGCGCTGTGCGCGGTGGTCAGCAGCCGTACCGCATCGGCATAGTTGCCTTCAATCGCGCTGAACAGCGCGCTGGACCCTTGTCCCTGCTGCGCGGCGAGGAACGCTTCACGTTCGCGGTTTATCTCCGCTAACACTGCCGGGTCGAGGCCGTTAGCCTCTTTTTCCGCCCAGTTTTGTGTCTCCGGCGGCCAGGTATCCAGCAGGCCGAGGAACGCTACCGTTTCTCCACGCTGGCGTAACCGGGCGGCGATGCCCTGCGCCAGCGTGCCGCCGAGGGAATAGCCCAGCAAATAGTACGGCCCGTGTGGCTGCTGCGCCAAAAGCGTGGCCAGATGCTGCTCGCAGACTTCGTCCAGCGTCTGCGCCGTTTGCATTGGCCCTTCCGGGCGCGGCGACTGAATGCCGGTGATTGACCAGCGCGGCGACAGATAGCGCGACAGCACGCTGAACTGCCAGGCGAAGCCCGAGGCGGGATGGAAGCAGTACAGTGTCGGCCCGTCGCCAGTGCGCAGTGGCAGCAGCGGCTCATGGCCCAGACGCAGAGCCTGCTCCTCATCATCGCTCTCCAGCAACGCGCTCAGTTTGCCCACCGTCGAGGAGACCATCACCTGCCCCGGCGTCACCTGACGTCCGGTACGCTGGCTAAGCATTGCCGCCAGGCGCATCGCCAACAGCGAGTGTCCGCCGAGGGCGAAGAAATCGGCGTCGATATCCAGAATTTCGCAGCCCAACAGCTGGCTGAACGCCTCGGCCACCTGCGTCTCTGTCGCCGACTGCGGCGCACGCCCGGCGTTTTTCTGCGTCAGAGACGGCAGCGGCAGCGCCTTGCGATCCAGTTTACCGTTGGCGCTCAACGGCAGCGCGCTAAGCTGCAGCAACACCACCGGCACCATATGCGGCGGCAGACGATCGCGCAGTTGTGCCAGCAGCGCATCGGTATCCAGCGGCAGGCCAGAAGTCGAGACCACATAGCCTACCAGTTGACGCGCATCGCCGCCGGTAGCAGCGGCCTGGTTAATGACGCAGGCGTGAGTGACCGCTTGCTCCACGTCTTCTAGCGTCTGCATCACCCGATCGATTTCTCCCAGCTCAATGCGCTGGCCGCGAATTTTCAGCTGATCGTCGCTGCGGCCTAAATACTCCACCGCACCGTTATCCAGCCAACGCGCCACGTCCCCGGTGCGATACATTCGCTCGCCAGGGGCAAACGGGTCAGCGATAAAGCGACTCGCGGTCAGGTCGGGACGCCCCAGATAGCCCTGCGCTAGCTGAATGCCGGTGAGATAGAGATCGCCCGCAACGCCAAACGGTACCGGACGCATCATGGCATCGAGGATGCGCAGCCCGGTATTCCACACCGGGAAACCAATCGGCACGCTGTTGTCGGTTACCGCCGCGAGCGCTTCACCATAGGCAGGGTACCAGCTCACGTCCACCGCAGCTTCCGTCGGCCCATAAAGGTTATGCAGCGGCACGTGAGTGAGCACTTCCCATTCCCGGCACAGCGAGGTCGGCAGCGCTTCACCGCTGCAGAATACCCGCTGTAGCGAGCGACAGGTGGCTGCCGTTTCCGGCGTCAGCGAGGCGACAAACGCCGCCAACATCGACGGCACAAAGTGGGTAGTGGTGACGCCATATTGCGCAAAGAAACGCTGCATCGCCAGCGGGTCACGATGCGCCTCCGGCTCGGCCATCACCAGGCTCGCCCCGGCGATAAACGGCCACCAGAATTCCCACACCGAGACGTCAAAACTGCACGGCGTTTTCTGCGCCACCACGTCAGCAGCGGTCAGCGGATAGTGGTTTTGCATCCACAGCAGGCGGTTAACGATCGCCTCATGGCCAACCATGACCCCTTTCGGGCGGCCGGTCGAGCCGGAAGTAAAGATGATATAAGCGGTCTGTTCCGGCGTCGCCAGCGCTAACGGCTGGTCATCGCTCGTCTCCAGCGGCGCGTTCAGGCACAGGCTGGCGATGTTCGGGAAACGGTGTAACTGATCGTCGGCGGTAATCAGCAGCGATGGCCGCGCGTCTTCCAGCATCATCTGCAGGCGGTCGTCGGGATAACCGGTGTCCAGCGGCAGCCAGGCGGCACCGGCCTCGACGATGGCGTGCAACGCCAGCGTCAGGAAGACGGAACGCGGTAGCGCCACGGCCACACTGTCGCCGGGCTTCACGCCGCGCTGACGCAGCACGTTTGCCAGCGCCACCACCTGCTGGCGCATTTCGCGGTAGGTGAAGCGGTAATGGGCGTCAACCAGCGCCACGGCATCCGGCGTTTTTGCCGCCTGAGCAACAACCAGTGAACTCAACGTTTCACGCGACAGCGTTTTGCCCGTAGCGTTAATCTGCGCCAGACGATGATATTCATCGTCGGAAAGCAGCTCGACATCGGCACAGGTCAAGGCGGGATTACCAGCAAACTGCTGCAATAATGCGGTTAAACGCGCGATATGTTGCTGCAACGTCGCTTTATCATAACGTTGTTGATTCGCCAGGACTTCCAGCGTCAGGCCGCCCTCTTCATCCGGGAACAGCGCCAGCTCCAGATCGTTCACCGGCCCGGTCGCCAGCGTATGGGTGATGGCCGTCACGTCGTCGAAAGCCAGACGATAATCGAACATTTTGACGTTAAAAACCGGGCCGAACAGCGCTTCATCACCAGCGGCTTTACCCGCATCACGGACAATCTGCTCGGCGTCGTAGCGCTGGTGGCGACGCATTTTTTTCAGCTGTGCTGAGAGGCGTGTCGCCAGCTCGGCCAGCGTCTCCTGGCCGTTGAGGATGACCGCCAGCGGCAGCACGTTCAGCACCGGACCGGTGGAGGTCAACGCCGCGGAACCCAGGCGGCGCATAAAAATAAACCCTGCGGCATATTCACTGCGCCCGCACAGGCGTCCCAGCCACAGCGCCGTTAACGCCAGCGCCAGATCGGCAGGCTGACAATTTGGCGCTGCCGCGCTCAGGCGGCTAAACGCCCGGCGATCGGCGGTCAGCTTTAATCGCCAGATGGCGCTGCTTTGCGCCCGCCCCGGCAGCGGCGCGGGTGAGAGTGAAGCAGGAGACGGCAGCGCTTTTCGCTGCTCGGCCCAGAAGGTTTTATCGCGCAAGTACGCGTCGCTCTCGCGATAGCGCTGATATTCCTCCACCACTTCCGCAAACGGTGTGAACGCTGGTTCGGGCGGCGCGTCGCCGCGCTGCCAGGCCTGGTAAATGAGGCTTATCTGACGGGTAATGGCCGGGAAGCTGAAACCGTCGACCAGCAGATGATGATAGCGCTGATACCAGAACCAACGGCTGTCTCCAACCCGATAAAGGCGGTGGCAAAACAGCGGATTACCGCTGTCGACGCGGCTGTTTTGCGCCAGATCGGCCTGCATCCGCGCCAGCGCCTCCTGCTGCGGATCGTCAAACGCGCGTAAATCGTCTATCGGCGGTTCAGCAATAACCAGGCTGTCGTCAACCCGCTGCCACACTTCACCATTGTCTTCGCTAAAGCGCAGGCGCAGCGTATCGGCCTGCATCATGCCGGCGGCAATCGCCCGCGCCAGCAGATCGCCATCGATTTCACCTTGTAATTCAACGTAATGTGCCACGCTCCAGGCGTTCGGCAGCGTCGAGAGTGCCTCCGCCATCCAGATACCCGGCTGAGCGGCAATCAACGGTAAACGCGGGCTCATGAGCGACCTCCGGAGGCGGTGAAGTGGTCGGGGGTTAGCGTGGTCCAGTGCGCGCTTAACCAGGCGTTGCACGCCTCAAGCGGCTGAGGTTGGCAGACCACCGTCCAGCCCGCGGGTAGCGTGCACTGCTGGGGCCAGAGACTGAACTGTCGCTGCGGGTTTTGCAGAAGGTAAAACTGCCCTTGCGCCACATCGAAGGGGTTACTGACTTGCATACCAAACTCCTGTCTTTAATCGCGCTCGCCGCCCCACAGGGTCATCAGCCCGGCGGTCAGGCCGCCGCGCCAGCAAAGCGCATCATGTCCGCCGTCAACCTGACGCCAGAAAATCGGCAGCTGCGTGTGCTGTAATTGGGCAAAAAGCGCCTGATTGGCGCGAAAAATAAGCGGTTCACGAACACCGGCTTCGAGCACGATGCGTAACCCCTGAGGCTGAACTTCGCCGCGTTGAAGCTGTTCAAGGAGAAGACCGCTCTGGTGTCCTCCACGGTGCGGCCACCAGTAAGAACCGGACTGGCTTAGCACGCAGCCAAATCGCGCCGGCCAGCGTAAGGCTGCATACAGCGCCGACAGGCCGCCGAAACTCTGACCGGCCACCACGGTGCGGTCGGCACGTTCGCTGAATGGCGCAATCGCCTGCACCTGCGGTAACAGCTCCTGCTGTACCGCCAGCCAGAAGTCGGGGTTACACGGCAGCTCGACGCTGCGATGGACGTTGTCGATGACATCAATTAGCAGGTACACCGCCGGAGGCAGTTTGCCCTCGTCGGTTAACGCGGTCAGCGAAGGCCATACCGGCATGCTTTCCGCCCAGAACTGGCCGTCGAGCAGCACCGCCAGCGGACGTTCTTCATCGCCTGCATCGCCGGTGGAAAAAATCCATGCCCGGCGCTGGTTACCCAGCCGTTCGCTGTGCCAGGTGATGCACTGCGGCGGGTTCCAGCGCGCGGCGGGCGTTGACCAGCCGGGTTGCTCCGGCGCCTGCGGCATCTCCAGCGCCGACACCGCATGACCGCGCCCGCCCTTCCAGCTCTGCGGATTCAGCGGGTCAGCAATCGCCTGCGGCAACAGCTTACGCCAGCCTTCGCGCAGCCGCATGCGATCGGGTTCGGCCGCGGTGAAAATATCCGGGGGAAAATCATCTTCACGCGCGGACGGCGCGAAGCAGTAGCTGCCGCGCCAGGTCGACGGCAGCGTGGTTGTCCAGCACCACGCATCGGTGTGGGCAATGCGTTGCAGCGTTTGTGGCGCCGAGTTGTGGTGGTGATCGGTGACGCCGGTAATGTAAATCCATACCCGCCGAATCGGCGAAGTGGCTTCGCTTCCCGCCGGATCGCGCCACCAGAACGTCACCCGACACTGCCCGTTAACACATTGATACTGTGGCCCTTTTATCGTCGCCCACCAGGCATCACTTCCTGTCGCTAACTTCCCCACCACGTTAACCCCATGTTTATTGTGGAATTTATTGTTACACGCTAAATTTTATTGATAATATTATTGATAACTATTTGCATTTGCAATAGCGTATTGGCGCGCAACTTTCACATGCTTTACGCATATAACCATGCCGGAGCTTGCCCTTTGGGACGGAGCTGTACGAGCCCCCGGCGACGAAAAGCAGGATACAAAATGAATAATAAAATCAAATCCCTGACCTTCCTGGTCAATTTGGGTATCTATGGCATGGCCGCTCCGGCCTTCGCCGCTGAAACAGACAGCAGCAAAACCGACGTCAACGGTGAAACCATGGTGGTGACCGCCGCCGAGCAGAACCTGCAGGCGCCGGGCGTTTCCACCATCACCGCCGATGAAATCCGCAAACGCCCACCGGCGCGCGATGTTTCTGAAATCATCCGCACCATGCCGGGCGTGAACCTGACCGGTAACTCCACCAGCGGCCAGCGCGGCAACAACCGCCAGATCGACATTCGCGGGATGGGCCCGGAAAACACCCTGATTCTGATCGACGGCAAGCCGGTTACCAGCCGTAACTCGGTTCGTCAGGGCTGGCGCGGCGAGCGTGATACCCGTGGCGATACCGGCTGGGTACCGCCGGAAATGATTGAACGCATTGAAGTCCTGCGTGGCCCTGCAGCAGCCCGTTACGGTAACGGCGCAGCGGGCGGCGTGGTCAATATCATCACCAAAAAGGGTGGTGATGAGTGGCATGGCTCCTGGAACACCTACTTCAACGCCCCGGAGCACAAAGAAGAAGGCTCCACCAAGCGCACCAACTTTAGCCTCAACGGCCCGCTGGGCGGAGATTTTAGCTTCCGCCTGTACGGTAACCTTGATAAGACGCAGGCGGATGCCTGGGATATTAACGATGGGCATCAGTCGACCCGTACTGGCGACTACGCTGACACCATGCCAGCCGGCCGCGAAGGCGTCAAAAACAAAGATATCAACGGCCAGCTGCGCTGGGACTTCGCGCCAATGCAGTCGTTGGAGTTTGAAGCTGGCTATAGCCGTCAGGGCAACCTCTACGCGGGCGATACCCAGAACACCAACAACGATAATGCAGGCGACGGTCTGGTGAAAAAATATTACGGTAAAGAAACCAACCGTATGTACCGCCAGAACTATGCGCTGACCTGGAACGGCGGCTGGGATAACGGTATCACCACCAGCAACTGGGCACAGTACGAGCATACCCGTAACTCACGTCTGGGCGAAGGGTTGGCAGGCGGTCTGGAAGGCCTGTTCAATAGCGACCAGTTCAGTGATACCGATCTGGCTGACGTGACCCTGCACAGTGAAATTAGCATTCCCTTCGATCTGTGGGTTAATCAGAATCTGACCCTCGGCACCGAGTGGAACCAGCAGCGTATGAAGGACTCCAGCTCGAATACGCAGACCTTCCTTGGCGGTAATATTCCGGGCTATAGCACCGATGCCCGCAGCCCGTATTCCCAGGCGGAGATTTTCTCGCTGTTTGCTGAAAACAATATGGAAGTGACCGATACCACCATGCTGACACCGGCATTGCGTTTCGATCACCACACCATCGTCGGCAATAACTGGAGCCCGTCGCTGAACTTGTCTCAAGGATTAGGCGACGACTTCACCCTGAAAATGGGTATCGCGCGCGCTTACAAAGCGCCGAGCCTGTATCAGACTAACCCAAACTACATTCTGTACAGTAAAGGCCAGGGTTGTTACGCCACTGGTGCCGCCAGCGGCATCGGCTGCTACCTGCTGGGCAACGACGACCTGAAAGCGGAAACCAGCATCAATAAAGAGATTGGTCTGGAATTCAAGCGTGAAGGCTGGCTGGCTGGCATCACGTGGTTCCGCAATGACTATCGAAACAAAATTGAAGCGGGTACCGTTCCTCTGACCCGTATCAATAACGGCAAAACCGACGTTTATCAGTGGGAAAACATCCCGAAAGCGGTCGTTGAAGGCCTGGAAGGTACGTTGAATGTTCCGGTAAGCGAGACCGTGAACTGGACCAACAACATTACCTACATGTTGCAGAGCAAGAATAAAGAGACCGGCGAACGGCTGTCGATTATCCCGGAATATACCCTCAATTCCACGCTGAGCTGGCAGGTGCGTCAGGATCTGTCGCTGCAAACCACGCTGACCTGGTACGGTAAACAGCAGCCGAAGAAATACGATTACCAGGGTGAACCGGTAAGCGGCTCTTCTGCCAATGAAGTCAGCCCGTACAGCATCGTCGGCCTGAGCGCAACCTGGGACGTGACCAAAAATGTCAGCCTGACCGGCGGCGTGGATAACGTCTTTGACAAACGACTGTGGCGTGAAGGCAACGCGCAAACCGTGAGCAACAACCGCACGGGCGACTACATGGCGGGCGCAGGGGCGTACACCTATAACGAACCGGGCCGTACCTGGTATATGAGCATCAACACCCACTTCTGATAAAATGGGTCCCCTCTCCCACACGGGAGAGGGTTCTTCAGGAACCATATGCGCACCCATCACAGCACCCTCCACACGATACAGCGTATTGATTTTGCGCCCGACACTTTCACCCCGGGTGATTTACTGTGGCTGCCCCATCACGCCGAGCTTGCCCGCATGGGAAAAAAACGCCAGACCGAGCACCTCGCCGGACGGATTGCCGCCGTGCACGCGCTACGCGCATTCGATGAAAAATCGGTGCCGGGAATCGGCAAGAACCGCCAGCCGATCTGGCCTGACGGCCTTTACGGCAGCATCAGCCACTGCGGTAACACGGCCATCGCCATCGTCGCCAGAACGCCGGTCGGCATTGATATTGAAGCCATTTTTTCGCCTCAGCTTGCCAGTGAGTTGGCGAGCCACATTGCCAGCGAAGAGGAACTTGCCGTGCTGCGCCACAGCACGCTGCCCTTACCGCTGGCGCTAACGCTGGCATTCTCGGCCAAAGAGAGCGCCTTTAAAGCCTATTCTGCGCAGACCAACGGCCAGCCCGGATTTCACAGCGCCCAGGTTGTGTCGCTCGATGCCAGCACAATACGGCTGAGCTTTACCGCTCGCTTCGCCCCCGCCCTTGCCAATAGCGTGATTTCCATCAATGGGTTAATCAACGGCCCGCACGTCATCACCAGTTCTCTCCCGCTCAACGAAGCGTGATCCTTTTCTCCTTTTAAGAAATTAACTGCGTAAAACGTAGACAGTTCCACAACTCAGCTTTATCGTTAAATTGAATAATAAATCATTATTGAATATATATTCAATGTGGAGAAAAAGATGAAAGCTAACTTTGTGAAGTCTGCCCTACTCGCTTCAACGATCGCCGTATCCGGTTCGCTGTTTGCCGCCGATAACGGGCTGATCGCCATTATTACCCCTTCCCATGACAACCCGTTCTTCAAAGCCGAAGCCGACGGCGCGGCGGCAAAAGCCAAAGAGCTGGGCTATACCACGCTGATTGCCTCGCATGATGATGATGTGAATAAGCAGAACCAGCTTATCGAAACCGCCATTGCCCGTAAGGCCAAGGCGATTATCCTCGATAACGCCGGGGCCGATGCCACCGTCGGGCCGCTGGAGAAAGCCAAAGCCGCCGGCGTGCCGGCGTTTCTGATTGACCGCGAAATCAATAAAACCGGCGTTGCCGTGGCGCAAGTTGTCTCCAACAACTATCAGGGCGCACAGCTTGGCGCAGAGAAGTTCGCCAAACTGCTCAACGGCAAAGGCAAGTACGTCGAGCTGCTGGGCCGTCAGTCGGATACCAACGCCAGCGTCCGCTCGCAGGGCTACCACGATGTGCTGGACGATTACAGCGACATGAAAATGGTGGCGCAGCAAACCGCCAACTGGAGCCAGACCGAAGCCTTCACCCGTATGGAAGCCATTCTGCAAACCAACCCGGATATCGTCGGCGTCATCTCCGGTAACGACACCATGGCGCTGGGCGCGGAAGCGGCGCTGAAGGCGGCCGGTAAAAAAGACGTGATTGTGGTCGGCTTCGACGGTAGCGACTACACCCGCGACTCAATCATCAATAAGGGCAATATTAAAGCCACTGTCCTGCAACCCGGCTGGAAGCAGGCGCAGATGGCCGTCGAGCAGGCGGACTATTACCTGAAAAACGGCAAAGCGCAGAAAGAGGAGAAGCAGCTGATGGACTGCATCCTGATTGACGACGCTAACGCCAGCAAACTCAACATGTTCAACCTCAGCGAGTAACCGGAGACGTTATGTTCTTAAAACAATGGGGTGCCGCAGCCGCGTGCTGCGCCGCCCTGTTGCTGACGGCCTGCACGGTGGTGGATCTGGACGAAAACGGCAAGCCTATTCTGCCTGCCGACCCGAATGCCAAAGCCAGTTTCGACAACCTGACGCCACAGCAGATCGCGCAACAAACCTGGAAATCTCGAGTCATGGATGCCGCTCACCAGCATGCGCTGGATGCCGGCGCGCTGGACGCCCGTCGGCAGGCGTCCGGCAGTACGCCGGACAGCGTGTTTGTTCAATTGACCAGCGACGTGACCGCCGTTGACGTCAGCAACGAGCGCGAACAGAAGCTGACGGTCAGCCTGAACGGCCAGCCGCTGACCATTCAGGTCGGGCCGGTAATGCGCGGCAACGCCATTCGTGATGCAACCGGCTTTAAGTTTGAAGACTTCACCAACCAGGTCCAGTTCGCCCAGCTTTCGCGCGCCTATAACCGCGAAGCGATAAAACAGCTGCCGAAGATCGACGCCAACTGGGTCGGCAAGCCGGTCGGGGTTCTGTTTGCCGTCACCTTAATTAACGGCAAAGCGCAGGATGCGGCGGCGCTGGAACTGAAACAGGAGGCACCGTGATGAGCAACCATTCTGCTGATGACATCATCCTGCGCGCCCGCGGTATTTCGATGCTCTTCCCCGGCACCATCGCGTTGGATAACGTGGATTACAACGTCTGGCGCGGCAAGGTTAATGTGATTATTGGCGAGAACGGCGCGGGCAAATCGACGCTGATGAAAATTCTCGCCGGCGTGCAGCAGCCAAGTCGTGGCGAAATGGTGCTTAACGGTAAACCGGTCCATTTCTCCAGTACCCGCGAAGCCGCGGCACACGGTATCGGCATGGTGCATCAGGAGCTGAACCTGTTTGAAAACCTGAACGTGGCGGAGAATATTTTTCTTGGCCGCGAACTGCAAAACGGCGTTACGCCGATTAACGAAGCCGAGCAGGAGCGCCGCGCCGCCGAGCTGCTGCAACGTCTCGATCAGCCCATTTCGCCGCGCGAACTGGTAGGCAATCTGAAGGTCGGTCAGCAGCAGCTGGTAGAGATAGCCAAAGCGCTGGCGGAAAACGCCGATATCCTGATTCTCGACGAACCCACCTCCGCGCTCAGTAAAACCGAGGTGGAAATTCTGTTTCGCGTGATTCGCGAGCTGACCCGCCAGGGGGTGTCGATTATCTATATTTCGCACCGTCTGGAAGAGCTGATGGCAATTGGCGACATGATCACCATTCTACGCGACGGCAGGTTCCAGTCAGAGGCCCGGGTAGCCGATATCGACGTGCCGTGGATCGTGCGCGAAATGCTCGGCAGCGATCCGGTCAGCAACTTCCTTGAACCGGGGCGCACCTTCGGGCCGCCGCTGCTGGAAGCGGAGAAGATCACCTGCGTTAACGCCGCCGGGAACACGGTGGTTAACGACGTGAGCTTTAAGGTTCACGCGGGCGAAATTGTCGGTATTTACGGGCTGATGGGCGCGGGCCGTACCGAGCTGTTTGAGTGCATGCTCGGCACGGAGCGCAACTACCTTGGCAAACTGTGGCTCGACAGCAAACCGGTGCCGCAGCGCTTAACGCCCGCCGAACGCATCCGCATGGGGATGAGCCTGGTGCCGGAAGATCGTAAACGGACCGGTATTTTCCCCATCTCGTCGGTCGCCAATAACCTGACGATTGCCAGCCTCTGGCGACGGCTGCGGCGCGGGCTGACCATCGCCAACGGTGAGGAAAACGCGGTGGTGGCCAGCACCATTGGTAATCTCTCCATTAAGGTGTCGTCGCCGGAGGTGGAAATCCAGGCGCTCAGCGGCGGCAACCAGCAAAAGGTGGTGATTGGCCGCTCGTTGTTAACCAACCCGAAGGTGCTGTTCCTCGACGAACCGACGCGCGGCATCGATATCGGAGCGAAGGCCGACGTGTTTCGCATGATGGTGCAGCTTTCTCAGCAGGGGATCGCCGTGGTCTTCTCCACGTCCGATTTAAAAGAAATTATGGCGGTTTCCGACCGTATCCTGGTGATGTCTGGCGGCAAGCTGACGGCAGACATCGCGCGCGAACGGGCTGAGGAATCGGCGCTGGTTTCAGCAAGTGCTCAGGGGTTTTAAGATGAAAACGACTCAATCTGTCGCGTTAACGCCGCGCGGCGGGGCTTCGCTGTCCCGTGAAAACATTCTGCTGCTTCTGCTGAAGCTGCGTACCTTTATCGCGCTGTTCCTGATCGTCGGCTTTTTCACCATCACCGTACCGGGCTTTTTGTCGGCGGGCAGTATGGTGATCATGATTAAACATATCGCCATCAACGCGTTCCTGGCGCTGGGCATCACGTTTGTGATCATCACCGCCGGTATCGACCTCTCCATCGGCGCCACCCTCGGGCTGTGCGGAATGATCGCCGGGTGGCTAATTACCAAAGGTATCGTACTGCCGATGTTCGGCATCGCTATCTTCCCCAGCGTCTGGCTGATTGTGCCGATTGTGCTGGTGATTGGCGCGCTCATCGGCGCGGTGAACGGCTGGATTATCACCCGCTATAACGTCGCGCCGTTTATCTGCACCCTCGGCACCATGTACGTGCTGCGCGGCGCGGCGATGCTCACCTCGGATGGGCAAACCTTCCCGGGTCTTTCCGGCAATCCACAGTTGGGCAATACCGGGTTTGACGAGATTGGCGCCGGTTCGCTGTTCGGTATTCCGTGGGCTATCTGGCTGATGATTGTGCTGGCGCTGATCATCGCCTATATCGCCCGTCGCCTGCCTTTTGGTCGCCACGTTTACGCCATTGGCGATAACGAGCGCGCGGCGGAACTCTCCGGCGTGAAGGTCAAGCAGGTAAAAGTGCTGGTCTATACCCTCTCCGGTTTCTGCGCGGCCATTGCCGGGATTGTGGTCTCCGCCCAGTTGCTGGCAAGCCACCCGGCCAACGGCACCGCCTTTGAAATGAACGCCATTGCCGCCGTGGTGCTCGGCGGCACCTCGCTCGCTGGCGGACGCGGCACCATTCTCGGTACGCTTATCGGCGCGTTTGTGATCGGTTTTCTTGCCGACGGGCTGGTGATGATGGGCGTCAGCGAGTTCTGGCAGATGGTCATTAAAGGCATCGTGATCATCGTGGCGGTGATTATCGACCAGATGCAAAACCGCATGCAGCAGAAGGCCGCGGTGGTGGCGCAGAAGGCGGTGATGGAAAACAAATAGTCACCACAATTTATCAAGCCCCGCGGAATTTGTCGGGCCGGTCTTTTTTTCGCCGCCGTCAGTGCGTTACGCTGTCTGGCGGCGGATTTTTTATATTAAGGAAAATCATGTGTTGAAATACTCCCCTATTGTTATCTCCCTCGCCAGCGCCCTGCTACTCGGCCATGCCTGCGCGGCAACCACCACAGACACCAGCGACTCACGCGCCCGTACGGTGATTACCACCGATGGTGAAGTCGATGATATGAACTCATTAATTCGCGCGTTTTTATACGCCAACGATATGGATATTGCCGGTATCGTGCTGACCAGTTCGGTTTATCACTACGCTGGCGACGCGGAAAAAGGGATCAAGCCCTACCGCTGGACCGGAACCCAGTGGGTCTACAACTATATTGCAGATTACGGCAAGGTCTATGACAACCTGAAAGCACACGACCCGCGTTACCCCACGCCTGAATACCTGCGTTCCATTACCAAAATCGGCAATATCAGTAATAAGGGCGATATGGCGCAGGAGACCGACGGTTCTCGCTTTCTCGAAAAGCTGTTCCTCGATAACGATAGCCGCACGCTGTACGTACAGACCTGGGGCGGAACCAACACCACCGCCCGTGCATTAAAATCCATTGAGGATCGTTATAAGAACAGCGCCGAATGGCCCGCTATCCAGCAAAAAATTAATCACAAGCTGGTGCTGTATATTATTCTCGACCAGGACAACAGCTATAACGACTACATCGCAACGCATTGGCCGAATTTAAAAACCATTAACGACCGCAGCAATTTTTGGCATTTTGCCTATGCATGGAAATACCACAGCGACGAACTGAATAGCCGCCTGAAGGGAGACTGGAGCTATCACCATCTGGTCGATAATAAAGGGCCGCTGATGGCCAACTACGCCTTAATGGGCGATGGCAAAATGATTGACGGTGAGCTGTATGACGAACAGCGCGGCACCGATGATTACCTGCGCAAAAATCCGCAGTATCAGAAATATGATTTTATTTCCGAGGGCGACTCCCCTTCCTTTTTATATCTCATCGACAACGGCCTTCGCAGCCGCGAAAACCCGGCCTATGGCGGTTGGGGCGGGCGATTTGGCCCCGCTCAGAACAATCGTGATATCAATAACGTGCTGGACTACAACATCTATACCCAGCGATATGAAGCGCAGTACAGCCTGAGCCGCTGGTTTGATGATATACAAAATGACTTCGCCGCCAGAGTTAACTGGTCCACGACCCGTGACGATACGGCGGTTAACCATCCACCGAAGGTGTCGGTCAAAGAGGGGCTGAATATTCGAGCCCGTCCGGGTGAAACCGTCAACCTGACGGCGCTGGCCAGCGACCCGGACGGCAATGCCCTCAGCTATCACTGGTGGCGCTATTTCGAAGCCGATACTTTTCAGGACAGCGAACCGACAACGCAACCGGTTGTCGATAATTCACTGGGCATGCAGTTGGATATCACCCGAACGCCGGATAAGACAGAGAAAATCAATACCATTGCCCTTCAGCGTGCAGACACGCCCAACATGTCGTTCGTTGTACCGCAGGATGCTAAAACCGGCGACACACTCCACATGGTAGTGACCGTTCGCGACAACGGAAAACCGGTGTTAACTCGTTATCAGCGCGTGATTATCACGGTCGAGTAAAACGCGCGGTGAGGGTCAGATCTCTGACTATCAGCCGTGATGCCGGGTGGCGGCTACGCCTTACCCGGCCTACAGGTTTTGCGATATCACGCAGGCCTGATAAGCGAGGCGCCGTCAGACATGTCATTCGCAGCACACTTTACCCGCGGCCAACGCCGCGTTCAAAGAACCTAATTTTGACGACATACCTCACTTAAGCTTTGCCATTGCCGTTAATGCTCAAAACCCCTATCAGAACATCAGCCATAGAGTGGTTTTTCTTGCTCCTCCTCCCGACAGATTTTGTGATTGCCATCAAACTTGCTGGTTTTACAGATAGCGCTGCACATGTAACTTGCTTACCCTATAAGAATAAATAATCAATACTGAATATATATTCAAACCATCAAAATCCATCTTCCACTCTCATAGACTCAGAGAGGTTGTAAATGAACTACCAGCAAGTATCGGATAACATCATCAGGAACATTGGCGGTACCCGCAATGTTACAAAACTGATCCACTGCGCTACCCGACTTCGCTTCACCCTCCAGGATACCGGCCAGGCCGACATTGAGCAGTTAAAAAAAATTGATGGCGTACTGACCGTCATTGTAAGCGGCGGTCAGACCCAGCTGGTCATCGGTGATGAAGTTGGTAACCTCTTTAATGTGCTGCAAAAAAACTGGGACAGGCATCGACCGAGGAAATAGAGAGTTCACCGCGAGAGGAATTACCAGCTGGTAATGTACTGGAACGACTGATCAAAACAATCTCTGGTATTTTTATTCCACTGATTGGCTTGATCGCCGCTACGGGTATTCTTAAAGGTTTTCTTACTGCTGCAGTCGTGCTCAATGTTGTCAGCGATAAGAGCAGCACCTGGCAAATTCTGTCGGTTGTAGCAGATGCATTCTTCTATTTCCTGCCAGTTATTCTCGGTTTTTCTGCAGGGAAAGCGTTCAACACGAATCCTTATATTACTGCGACTGTAGGTGCGGCACTTATTCACCCAACAATGGTAGAGTTCTATAAAGAAGGTACAGCACTCACCTTCCTCGGCATCCCAGTTATACTGATGAGCTACGCTCAATCAGTCATTCCAATTATTATTGCAGCCAAAGTGACAGCAATTGCAGAGCAATTTTTAAAGAAAGTTTTGCCTATCGCGATTCAGCTTATCTTCGTTCCACTCATCCTTTTTGTCGTCATTATTCCAGCAACGTTCCTGGTTATTGGTCCTGCATCGATTTATGCCAGTAAAGGGCTCGCCGACATTTCTCTCGCGCTCTATCATCTGAGCCCGGTCGTTACAGGTTTTATTCTTGCCGGTATCTGGCAGGTAGCCGTTATTTTCGGTCTGCACTGGGCATTTATCCCTATTTTTATCAACAACATTTCGGTCTATGGCTATGATCCTATTAATGCCATGCTCTATTGCACTGTTTTTGCACAAACCGGAGCTGCACTCGCCGTTGCTCTGAGAGCTAAAGAAGAAAAACTGAGAACAGTCTCTTATACCGCAACACTATCTGGATTCCTGGGGATAACAGAACCTGCAATTTACGGCGTTAACTTGCCACTACGTAAACCCTTTATCATGGCATCAATAGGCTCGGCTTTCGGCGGAGCGATAGCCGGTTATTTCAGCGCTAAAATGTTCGGCGGTTTTGCTCAGGGCGGAATATTCGGCGTCCCGTTATTCATCGACCCCGCTGGTTTAGGCGCCTCTTTTTACGGTTTCTGTATGTCACTCGTCGTTGCGTTCTTCATCGCCTTAATTCTTACCTGGACCATGGGATATCAGCTTACAGCAGAAAAAGATGCTGTTTTAAAGCGAAACTAATTTATATTTTAGGTGGTTATTATGTTGGCTATATGTACTGATAAAAGGCATTTTTTGAAAGACGGCGAGCACTTTTTTTTCCTTGCCGATACCGTATGGAGCGTGTTTACCAACGCATCAATGCCTGACTGGATTACCTATCTTGAGCACCGAAAAAAGCAGGGTTTTAACACCCTGCAAATAAATGTGTTGCCGCAGTGGGATCGAAGCAAAAAAACACATACGCCTCACCCATTCCCCATTGATGAACAGGGTTATTATGACATTAGCCAACCAAATCATGGCTATTTCGATAATGCCCGCCAAATGCTGATGGAGGCGCATAATAGAGGTTTTGAAGTCGCATTAGTGCTGGTCTGGTGTTCGTATGTTCCCGGCAGTTGGGCCGACAAGCTACAGCGTACAGTGATGCTGCGTAAGAATGATATTCATCGCTACGTTGCTCTGGTCCATCAATGGTTCTCCATGGTATCGCCTCTCTATATTATTAGCGGCGATACCGGATTTGAGTCAGACGATATTATCGACTACTACACCATTGCCCTCGATACGATCAAAAGGCTTTCCCCGCAATCACTGACGACGCTGCATATTCGCGGCCGATTGTCTGAAATCCCGACAAGGTTGAAAGAGAGCGACAAGATTGATTTTTGGTTTTATCAGTCTGGACACAACGCGCAGCATCCTGAAATGGCCTATACCCTGGCCCAAACCTTCTTCAATGAGTATCCAGAAAAACCGATTATCAACTCAGAACCCTGCTACGAAATGATGGGTTATAGCCGCGGGCAGTATGGTCGTTTCGATAGAACTGCAGTCAGAAAAGCAGCCTGGCAGAGCGTGCTATCGGGCGCTAGCGCGGGAATCACCTATGGCGCGCATGGTCTATGGAGCTGGCATACTCGTGATTCCGTCTATGGCACGACGATGGGAGAAGGCTTTTTACCGCCTTACTATTGGGATGAAGCGCTCGATTTTCCCGGAGCCAATGATTATGCCTGGCTGAAAAATCTGATTACGCGCCACCAACTCTGGAATCTGCAGCCCTACGCTGGCCTACGAAACAGCCCAGAGCCAATACGCGCTGCGCGCCATGGCGATCATCTTCTGATCTACGTGCCCTATAATATTCAACTTACCCTGGAATCCGAGTCGTCGTTAAAACAAGCGACTATTGTAGAACTGGAAAGCCAAAAAACCATCAGCTTCCCTCTAGCAAGAAAAGACAACAACGTCGTTATTCCGATGACGTCGTTCACCGGTGACTGCCTTTACATTCTGCATGATGGCAGTTTCACATTGTAGCGACAGTGCGTTGCAGTCACGGCGCGGCGACCGCCTGGAATTACCGGGCAAACCATGGATAGCGCTGCGCCTACGGCGGGTGTAAGTTACACCAGCAGCTCAGTGATCCCGTCGGAGCTGAGCTGCACCAGCCCCTTCACCCCGTAGTAGTAGCCCGTTTTATAGTGGCGAATGCGGATTTCGCTAATGTGCCTGTCCGGGCTGTCGTTCAGCATCCCCTGCGTCAGCGGCAGTATCTCATCGCCATAATCTTCAAACAGTTCGCCGGTCACAATCACGTTTTTAATGTTGTGGATAGGCGCAGTACAGCAAATCGCGAAATACAGCGCTTTGGCCGTCGATAACAGCGTGGCGGGTTTATTGCCCTCCTCGACGTTGAACGCTTGCTCAATACCGCCCTCATAAGGCAAATGGACAATCTCCGGGTAGAAGCCGTTCTCGCCTAACCCGGTTTCGCCATTCATGCAGTAGCCGTATCCCAGGCTGCCAAACCCCGGCATAAATGCCACCCAGGACATGCCCGGCGACAGTTTTGCCAGCATATGGCTGGTGCAATGGGCGATGTTAAAAATCTGCGCCGCGATGCCGATGGCATCCTCAACTTCGCGTTTAAGATTGACGTTATTTTCGTTGAACAGCGGGCAATAGCGGACAATGCCGGTGAAATGTTCAATCCCGCCCTGCAAGGCAATGCTGATCACTTTGACGCGCGACAGCAAAACCTGCGCCGATTCGCAAAGCGTTTTGGCGCAATCGACCACTATTTTCACCAGCGCCTGTGGCGTCATCAGCTCGGCCAGAGCGCAATCATAGCTCGCCAGTACCGGCTGCTGCGTGTTGTAGTCGTTTAGCGTGGCTTGCAAATTGCCTTTGCGCAGCATGATGTTGATGCTAAACCAGGTGTGGGTTTTCACCGCCAGCATCTGTTGGGGACGACCAAAAGTGACATCCTTCACCTCTCGCTCTTCGATGAGCCGGTCGGCTAACAGCTGAGAGGTCAGTTTGGTGATATAGGCTTTGGTAACGCCGAGTCGACGGGTCATCTCCGCCCGCGACTCGTTTTCACTGTGCAGAATATTGAGGATCTGCTTTTTATAATCCATGATGTTAGGCCCCGGTGCACTATTGAACGTCCTGGCGCCGGTATCATAACATCCTGGCCGCATATTACCTGCCCTTCTCTTTACGTCGTAGCAGCAGCACCCAATCGCTGCCGGTATCCGGCGGGTCGATGCTCAGGAAAAAGGTTTCCGAAATATCCTCGCTCACTCGGTTCAGAATGCCGTAACGCGGGTCAAACCAGCTTATCTCAAACCCAGTGTCGGCAAAGGCGCTAACGTCCACCACCACGTTTTGCTGTTCTGGAATATAGACCGCAATCCAGCGATGTTGCGCATCGCGCATCGCGCGGCAGTGACGGCGGTCGCTCGGATTGTCACCGAGCAAAAGCGTCTGGTCCGGTACACGCTGCCACCACTCGGGCAGCGATTCAATAAAGCGACGCAGTTGGCCGATATTAAACGCCCCCGGATAATTGAGCACCTCGAACCAGTAGGGGATCGTATCCCCCCGATAGGTGCTGGCGGCGCTTTCGGGAATCGCGATAGCGTCATCTTCCGGACGACGCATTTGCCACAGGCTATAGCAACCGTAGGTGATCCCCGAGCCGCCGGCAAATACCGACCAGTAGCTGGTACGCCGGATCTCGCGGTCGGTAAAACGGCTGGCATCCTGCGAGCGCTTAAACTGATGCTGACACATCACCGGATGCGCCTCGTAGCAAGGCTCGCTGTCGAGGACCGGTTTATCCTGACGCTGGTAGTCCATCTCAATCGGCCGCCACGAAGGGTACGCCTGCCCCATATGGCCGGTTTGCCAAACCACAAAGTCGTGCCACGACCGCTCGCCCAGCATATCAAGGGTACTACGTCCTCCCTGGGTGTGGACAGTGATCGGCGCATCACCGCTGCCGCCCGCCCGTAGTCCTTTCGCCATTTCCTCCAGCAGTTGGCGCTGATCTTCACCGACGATGGCGCGATCGCCGCCAATCATCCACAACAGGCCCGTACCCTGCATTTTGTCGCTCAGATAGCGGCAAAATGCAGCAATATTATGTCGATTAAACAGCGGCTTTCGGTCCTGCCCCCAGCTATTGTTGACGCTCCAGTGGGAGCCCCACATCGGCACCAGCGCAATCACGATGCCTAACTGGTTCGCCCGTTCGGTAACCAAACGGATATGGTCAAAATAGGCCTCGTTTGGCTCCAGCGTCAACAGGTCATGAAAAGGCAGATGCCTGCCTTCATAGGTAGGCGTATGCAGCCCGTCCAGTTCGCAGACCGCGACCGCCTGCACCACGTTAAAGCCCTTCTCCGCGCGATTGCGTAAGTAGCGTTCCGCTTCTGACAGCGTCAATTTATGGAACAGCTCCCATGCGGTACAGGCCGTATAGAAAAAGGGCTGATTGTCCTCGTCGTAGAAGCTTCGGCCATTAATGCGCAGTTTTTTCATTACCAACTCCTGATGATAAAGATGGGGTGTCCTGAACAAAGGCCTGGCACGTTTTTTCATCCAGTCTGTAGCGCGAGAAGATAAACGCGGCGATAAACATACAGGCGGCAGGTAGCCAGGCGTACAAAAGGGTAAAAGCGGAAAGTTGATGCGACGTGGCGCTGGTCATGGTGTCGGGATTGTAGCCATACCACGCCAGCACGTAGCCAATAATCGCGCCGCCGATAGCCATACCGGCCTTGGTGGCAAACAGCATCCCGCCACCTATCATGCCGTTAATACGCACGCCGTAGCGGTGGAAACCGTAATCAGCCACGTCGGCCACCGTCGCCCACAGGATCACGGCGATAAGCTCAACTGCCAGCGTCGCCAGCACGAACAGCGCCGCGTGGAAATAGACGGCGCTGGTCGGGGTCAGGCCGATGATTAGCGTGATCAGGCCGCCGACGACCTGGCTTATCACCAGTAGCGGGATACGTTTAATCCAGCCTTTTTTTAGCCAGTAGCCGGTCAGCAGCGGCGCGACGATACCGGCAACAGATCCTGCGGTTAACAGCAGGCTGAGGAACGATCCCGGCATATTGAGTACATATTTCACGAAATACGCGGCCGCGCCGAACTTCAGGGTATTCATAATCATCACCACCAGTTGGGCGGCAAACACAACCATCGCCTGGTCGTTTTTAAAAACAAACTGCACCTGCGCCTTCAGGCTGAGCGTCTGATCCGCATCCGATAACACTCGCTCGGTGGTGTTGAAATAGCACAGCAGCACCAACACGGTAGACAACAACCCGATACCGCACATCACCACGCGATAGCCCAGCACGTCATTGTCGAACAGCGCAATTAGCGTCGGCACCAGCAAAGAGCAGATAAGATAGGAGACTTTCGCCAGCGGGAAACGAATGGCGTTAATCTGGATACGCTCCTCGCTATCAGCTGAAATTGCCCCCAGCAACGAGACGTAGGGCACCACCACCAGACTGAAGGTCAGCACCAGAATGATATAGGTCACATAGGCGTACAGCGTGCGCCCCACTTCACCGAGATCCGGCGAGAAGAACACGGCAGCGCAGCTCAAGCCGTAAGGCAGCGCGAACCACAGTAACCAGGGGCGATAGCGACCCAGCCGCGAGCGGGTACGATCGGATAGCGAGCCGATAACCGGGTCGCTGATGGCATCAATCAGGCGGGTAATTAAAAACAGCGTCCCCATGGCCGCTGGGTTGAGTTTAAAAACGTCGGTGTAATAGATGGAGAGAAACATCATCGTCATACCCATAAAGATATTGGCCGATGTATCTCCAAGCCCGTAGCAGAACTTTTCACGAAAGCGTATTGGCGTTGTGGCGAGTGTTTTCATTGTTGTTCACCATCCGGTTTGTCACTGTAGGATTCAGCGATCGCTAACTTAGTAAACCATGGAAACAAAGTTAAGCTCATTTAGTTTCTTTTGTGAACTTAGTCAATAAATAAACACCTCGCGAAAAAGGTGTTTAAAAATTAATATCTATATTTCAATGAAATAGAATCACTCTTTGATCAAAGAGCGTGCGGTTGGATAATCCGTAATCAACACATCGATATATTCCCCGCGCAGCGCGCCGCGAATCGCATTGCTTTTCTCCACGCCTCCCGCCAGCGCAACAACGTGCGGACAAGCGCGGGTTTGATCAAGCTCCATGCCGATAACCGGGTCTTCCTCATGACTGAGCACCGGTTTGCCCTCGGCGTCGTAGTAGTGCAGACAGATGTCCCCTACCGCGCCGCGTTCGGCCAGCAGTTCGAGCATTTCTTCGTTGTAGTAGTTGCCGGAGTTTTTCAGCAGCTGCGACGGTTCCAGGTCGCCAATGCCAACGATCGCCACGTCCACTTCGGCAAATTTATTCACCACCGCTTCAACGTCCGGGCTGTTCACCAACCGCGCGCGCTCTTCGACCGAGTGTTCAATACTCTGCGATGGCAGCAGCCACGCCGGACAGCCAAGATGCGCCGCCAGCTGCTGGGTCAGAATGGTCGCCTGTACGTTGCCGTTCGGCCCGACCCCGCCCAGCAGTTGAATTACCCCTGCGGCGCGGATGTTCTGCGGGTGCATTTCATCGACCATACAGCGAATGGTACTGCTCCAGGAGGAGATCCCCACCAGGTCTTCCGGGCGCAGGCGAGTTTCCACATAGTGTGCCGCCGCGCTGCCGATGGCATGCTTAATTTGCGAACTGCTGGCGTTTTCACCGACGTCAACGACGATGGCCTGACGGATACCGTAGCGCTGTTCAATCGCTTTCTCCAGCTCGACAAAAATATTGGTCGGCTGCACGACGGTGATTTTCACCAGCCCCTCTTTCTGGCAGCGCGTCAGGGCGCGGGAGACAAAAGATTGCGACAGATGCAGCAACGACGCTATCTCAGACTGTTTTTTATTTTCGCTATAGTAAAGCGTGGCGATCTTCACCAGCAACCGCTGTTCATCCTGCTTAGACATGGCATTCCCCTTAATTCCCTGCCTGTTATTTTTATTCATAGCTGAATAGATAACAAGCGCGCCCTGCATTCCGCTCAGATCTCAAATGTGATCGTTTTCTCTTTTTACAGAAAACGGCTGACAGAAGTCGTGGACAAACCCCATTTCAGAGCCTACCTTACAATCATGAATAATAAATCAGTAGTGAATATATATTCAGGTCGATAAAAATGCCTTATCTGGCGGCTATCTGGCAATGACAGGCATATTGCCCCTTTTTTTCGCCCCGGCTGAATTTTTATTCAAATCAGAATTAACATTCAAGAGGTATGCTATGAATCCGTTTTCGCTCTCCATAGAAGCGTTAGAGAAGAAAGCCCGGGCCATTCGCCGTCGCATTATCGTGCTGAATGCCGAAAGCCCGGCGGGCGGGCACACCGGGGCCGATCTGTCTCAGGTTGAGCTGCTCACCGCCCTCTATTTTCGCATCCTGAACTGCTCGCCGGAACGGAAGGACAGCGATGACAGGGATATCTACATTCAGTCTAAGGGGCATGCGGTTGGCGGCTATTACTGCGTTCTGGCAGAAGCCGGGTTTATTCCAGAAGCCTGGCTTTCTACCTACCAACACGCCGACTCGCACCTTCCGGGCCACCCGGTACGTCACAAAACGCCGGGGATCGAACTCAATACCGGCGCGCTAGGTCACGGCCTGCCCGTTGCCGTGGGTATTGCGCTGGCGGCTAAACGCGATAACAGCAAACGCCGGGTATTTGTGGTCACCGGCGACGGCGAGCTGGCGGAAGGCAGCAACTGGGAGGCGGCGCTGGTTGCCGCCCACTACCAGCTGGATAATCTTTTTATCATCAACGATAAAAATAGCCTTCAGCTAGCTGGGCCGACGAAAGAGATCCTGAACACCGACCCGCTGGACGAAAAGTGGCGCGCCTTCGGGATGGAGGTGACCGAATGCAACGGCAACGATATGGCTGATGTTGTCGCCACTCTGGAAGGGCTGCAGCCGCACGGAAAACCGCATGTGGTGATAGCGAAAACCACTAAAGGCGCGGGCGTCTCGTTTATCCAGGGACGATCTGAGTGGCACCACCGGGTACCAAAAGGTGAAGAAATTGAACTGGCGCTGGAGGAACTGAAAGATGAGTAATAGCGAACACCTGGCTACCGTCATGGTAAATGCCTTTATCGATGCCGTCGATCGTGGCGTTGACCTGGTACCGGTAGTGGCCGATTCCACCTCCACCGCCAAAATTGCCCCGTTTATGCAGAAATTTCCCGGGCGACTGGTTAACGTCGGCATTGCCGAACAGACGCTGGTTGGCGCCGCGGCGGGTCTGGCGCTGGGCGGCAAAATCGCCGTCACCTGTAACGCCGCACCGTTTCTGATTTCCCGCGCCAACGAGCAGATTAAGGTCGATATTTGCTACAACAACACCAACGTTAAACTGTTTGGCCTGAACTCCGGTGCCAGCTATGGCCCGCTGGCCAGTACGCACCACAGTATCGACGATATCGCCGTGCTGCGCGGCTTTGGCAACATTGAGATTTACGCGCCATCCAGCCCGCAAGAGTGCCGACAGATTATCGACTACGCGCTGGACCACGTCGGGCCGGTCTATATCCGCCTCGACGGTAAAGCGCTGCCGGAACTGCATGACGAAGGCTATCAGTTTACGCCGGGGAAAATTGACGTGCTGCGCCAGGGTAAGGATGTGGCGCTGGTGGCGATGGGGTCGACGGTGCATGAAATCGTGAGCGCTGCCGCCGAGCTGGCGCAAAGAGGTATTGAGGCGACGGTTATCAGTGTACCTTCTATTCGTCCCTGTGATACGGCGCAGCTCCTCTCACTCCTGAAGCCGCACCGGGCGGTGGTCAGCGTTGAAGAACACAATATTAACGGCGGCGTCGGTAGTCTGGTGGCGGAAGTGCTGGCGGAAGCAGGCTGCGCCATTCCGCTGCGTCGGCTGGGGATTGCCGATGGCAAATATGCCCTTGCCGGCGACCGTGCGGCAACGCGCGCTTACCATGAAATTGATACGGCGGGCGTCGTCAAACATGCCGTCGCCCTGTACCAGACACACGCCAAACAATAACAACAAAGAATATCTTACTGGAGAATTAGCGATGTCCCGAATTCCACAAACGCTGACGATGGGTGTCATTATTGGCAACCGCGGATTTTTCCCCAGCTACCTGGTCGCCGAAGCCCGCGAGCAGGCCACCGCGCTGTTTGCTCGCCTGGGCATTAACACCATTATGCTGGATGACAGCCAGACCGAGCTGGGCGGCGTCGAAACGCGCCAGGATGCCAAGATTTGCGCCGACCTGTTCCGCGCCCACCGTGATGATATCCACGGTGTCGTGGTACTCCTGCCTAACTTTGGCGATGAAAAAGCGGTCGCCGAAACCCTGCGCCTCTCCGGCCTCAACGTGCCGGTACTGGTGCAGGCGGAAGAAGATAACCTCGATAAAATGGGGCTGGCGACGCGCCGCGACAGCTTCTGCGGCAAAATCTCCCTGTGCAACAACCTGCGCCAGTACGGCATTCCGTTTACCCTGACCACCCAGCACGTCTGTGCGCTGAGCGGCGACATTTTCGCCAAAGACCTACAGCGATTTGCGCAGGTCTGCCGCGTCGTTAGCAGCATGCGCGGCGTACGCGTTGGGGCGATCGGCGCGCGTCCGGCGGGCTTTAACACCGTGCGCTACAGCGAAAAGCTGCTGGAAAGGCTGGGTATTGCCGTCGAAACCCTCGATCTCTCCGAAGTCTTTACCCGCATTAAGCAGCTGCGCGATGACGATATCCGCGTTGATGAAAAACGTCGTCTGCTGCTCGACAACGCCGATGCCAGCCGCATCCCAGCCGATAAACTGGTGACCATGGCCAAGCTGTTTGTGGTCATCAGCGAATGGGTCATCGCCAATGATATCGATACCACGGCAATTCAGTGCTGGACCTCATTACAGGAAAACCTCGGCATTAACGTCTGTTCCATTATGAGCGTGATGTCTGGGCAACTGATGCCCAGCGCCTGCGAAGTGGATGTGATGGGCGCGCTTTCTATGTATGCGCTGGCTAGCAGCAATCTCAGCCCCGCCTCTATCGCCGACTGGAACAACAACTTCGGCGAAGATCGCGATAAATGCGTGCTGTTCCACTGCGGCAACTTTGCCTCCGCCAGCCTGGAGTCACCGCATATGGGCACCGCCGATATCATCGGCACCACCGTCGGTAAAGAGAACACCTGCGGCGCGGTGCACGGGCGCATGAAGAGCGGCGAGCTGACCTATTTCCGCTTAAGTACTGACGATCTGACCGGTGAAATCAAAGCCTACGTCGGCGAGGGCCGCTCGGTGGACGATCCGCTGGATACCGTCGGCTGCCGCGCGGTGATTCACGTTCCGCAGCTGGAAAACCTGCTGTCGTGGATCTGCCGCAACGGCTTTGAACATCACGTGGCGATGAACCACTCCGCCAGCGCGGCGGTGCTGCACGAAGCCTTCACGCGCTATCTTGGGGTTAACACCTACCTGCATCAGTGAGGCGACCGTGGCCAGTAAAGAGGTAATTATTGCCCTCGATGAAGGGACAACCAATGCCAAGGCCGTGGCGCTGGACGCCAGCGGCAAAGTGCTGGTATCCCGCTCCCGCGCGCTGAGCATCAACACGCCGCGCGAGGGTTGGGTAGAACAGCCGGCGGAACTGCTGGTAAGCGCATCGCTGGCGGTTATTGCAGAGGTTATCGAGACGGTAGGCGCGGACAACGTGGCGGCGCTGGCGATCAGCAACCAGCGCGAGACCGCGGTGGGCTGGTACCGCAATAACGGTCGGCCGTTGGGTGCCGCCATTACCTGGCAGTGTTCACGCACCGCCGGGTTCTGCCAGTCTCTCCGGCAACAGGGAAAAGAGGCGCAGATCAAAGCTGTAACCGGTCTCCCGATCGCGCCGCTTTTCTCTGCCTCCAAAATGCGCTGGCTGCTGGAGTCCGTGCCTAACGGCGTCGGGCTGGCAGAGAGCGGCGAGATCTGTCTGGGCACCGTCGATAGCTGGCTGCTGTGGAATCTGACCGGCGGCGACGCTTTTTGCTGTGACTATTCCAATGCCGCCCGCACCCAGCTCTTTAACCTGCATACCGCCAATTGGGACGACGAGATGCTGGCGTTATTTGGCATCCCGCGCCAGGCGTTGCCGGAAATTCGCCCTTCCAGCGGTCTATTTGGCTACACCCATAAATGCGCAGGCATTCCCGACGGCATTCCGGTAATGGCAATGATCGGCGATTCTCACGCCGCCCTCTTTGCCCATGGATTAGGCAGCGCGGGCTGCGTGAAGGCCACCTACGGAACAGGCTCGTCGGTGATGGCGCCGGTAAATTCAGCGCAGTCTGGCGTGGATGCGCTCGCCACTACCGTTGCCTGGCATGACGGCGAACGGCTGGTATACGGGCTGGAAGGCAATATTCCGCACACCGGTGATGCGGTGGCGTGGATGGTGGAAAGCACCGGTTTAGACCTGCTGCCGCCCTCTGAGCTGGCGCAACAGCTAAGCCAGCTCCCCGCTTCCGTAGACTCCACGCTGGGCGTCTATTTCGTGCCTGCGCTTACCGGGCTGGGCGCGCCATGGTGGGATGAAAATGCGCGCGGGATGATTCGCGGCCTGAGTCGAGGCGTGAAGCGCGCGCACCTGGTCAGAGCGGCGCTGGAGTCAATCACCTATCAGATTGCGGACGTGGTCATGACCATGCGCCAGCACGATGATTTTGCCTTAACGGCGCTAATGGTTGACGGCGGCCCAACCCGTAACGACTGGCTGATGCAGTACCAGGCCGACCTGCTCGGTTGCCCGGTCATGCGCAGCGATGTGACCGAGCTTTCCGCCATGGGGGCTGCCCTGCTGGCGCGTAAAGCGCAACGCGGCCTGCCTACCGCCGAACTGCGCCAGTTCTTACCGGAGCATGTGAGCTTCCAGCCCGATATGGCGCGTCACGGCCGTTTGCAAAAACGTTGGCACGAGTGGCAGTCTGCGGTTGAACTAACCCGTTTACAGACCGCCCCCCTCTGACTCGACCGTCCAGGAGGTGAAGCATCCCCTTCACCTCCTTCTCCCTTCCACCAGTCATAAATATGACCGGAAATCGAAAATAACGAATCAACAACCAGATTTCCCCTTTCTATTAAGATAAAAAATCAATAAATCCGTCACATATCAGTTTCAATCCCTACAAAAATATAGTTTCCTCGCGCAATTACCCCTATTATTTCTTTGATACATTTATATAAGCAATGAAACAATTGCTGGGAATTAAGGAATCCAATGAATACGCAAACACGGACACGGAAAGAAGTGAGCGAGAGCCGGCTGATGAGCGGCTTTCTCAATGCCATTGAAAAAGCAGGCAACCGTCTGCCGGAACCGGCGCTGATCTTTTTCTACTTTTTACTGGCGGTCATGGGCCTGTCGGCAGTGCTGTCGATGATGACGTTTGACGTCATCAACCCGATGACCCAGGAAGCCGTCAAGGTCAACAACCTGCTCTCCGCCGAGGCGCTGACCAACACGCTGGCCAATATGGTCACCACCTTCACCGGCTTCGCGCCGCTGGGGATTGTGCTGGTCGCCATGCTCGGCGTGGGCGTGGCGGAAAGCTCCGGCTTTATCAACGTGGCGCTGAAAAAGATGCTACGCGTGACGCCGAAAAAACTGCTGACGCCAATGCTGATTTTCGTCGCCATGTTCAGCCACGTGGCGGCGGATGCGGGCTATGTGCTGGTAATCCCGCTGGGGGCAATTATCTTTATGTCCGCCGGACGCCACCCGCTGGTGGGGATTGCCGCCGCGTTCTCCGGCGTTTCCGGCGGTTTCGCCGCCAACATGGTACCAACCGGTAACGACGCGCTGCTGCAAGGGTTTACTCAGGCCGCAGCCCAACTGCTCGACAGTACCTACACCGTCAATACCCTGTGTAACCTGATCTTTGGCATCGCCTCTTCTATCGTGATCACGCTGGTTGGCTGGTGGGTCACCGAGCGTATCGTCGAACCACGCGTTAGCAAAATGACCATCGACGGCGACTTTAAGCACGATGAAGATATGTCCAACGTCACGCCGCAGGAAAGCCGCGCCTTTAACCGCGCGTCGCTGGTGATGCTGCTGGGCCTTGCCGCACTGGCTGCCGCCGCCTGGCCGGAAGGCTCAATGCTGCGCGGGAGCGACGGCTCGCTGACCTCGTATAGCGCGCCGATTATGAAATCTATCGTGCCGCTGATTTTCCTGATCTTTATCCTGCCGGGCATCGTATACGGCTTTGCCTCCAGCACCTTTAAAACCGGCAAAGACGTCATTGGCGCGATGAATGACTCGATGAGCAAAATGGGCTCATACATGGTGATGGCCTTCTTCTGCGCCATGTTCATCAAAGCATTCAGCGACTCCAACATCGGCACGCTGGTGGCTGGTGGGCGCGGACGGCTTAAAAGTACTTGCGCTGCCGGGGCAGGCAACCATCATCGGGATGATTGTTCTGACGGCGGTGGTTAACCTGTTGATTGGTTCAGCGTCGGCAAAATGGGCGCTGCTGTCGCCGATTATGGTCCCGATGCTGATGGCGGTAGGGATTTCGCCGGAGCTGACTCAGGCGGCGTTCCGTATCGGTGACTCCTGCACCAACATCATTACTCCGCTGATGGTCTTCTTCCCGCTGATTGTGATCTATTGCCAGCGCTACGTGAAAGGTGCAGGCGTAGGTACGCTGGTCTCGATGATGATGCCTTACTCCATCGCCTTCTTCATCGCCTGGAGCGCGCTGTTACTGCTGTGGTGGGGGCTTGGTCTGCCGTTGGGTATTGCAGCGCCGTATACCTGGAGTCCGAGCTAAGGTTCAGCTTCAACGCAGTTCCCTCTCCCCAATGGGGGGAGGGAACCCACGCCACAAGATCTACACCGCTAAATGGGCAAAACGGCCCAGCACGTCCTGTAAAATCCCGAGTCCTTTCTTCACCTGTTCAGCGTTGATGGTACACGGCGGCACCACGTGAATACGGTTCTCCACCACAAAACTCAGCAGCCCCGCTTCGGTTAACGCGCCCTTAATCTCCGCCATATTCCCCGCCGCCAGCGGCGTTTTCTTCACGCGATCGCTGACCAGTTCCAGCGCCTGGAAGACACCACGACCGCGAACGTCACCCACCAGCGGCGAACGCTCCGCCAGTGCTTCCAGCCCCTGGCGCAGCACACCGTTGCCGATCAGCGCCGCGTTTTCCACAATCCCTTCGTCTTTCATCGCGTCCAGCGTCGCAACGATCGCCGCCATCGCCAGCGGGTGGCCGGAGTAGGTCAAGCCACCGGCAAAGAAGCGATCGTCAAAGTAGTGGGCGATCCGATCGCTGATGATCACCCCGCCTGCTGGTACGTATCCGGCGTTCACCCCTTTGGCAAAAGTGATCAGATCCGGCACGATGCCATCCTGCTCGAAGGCAAACCAGCTGCCGGTGCGGCCAAATCCCGCCATCACTTCATCAAGAATCAGGATGATGTTGAACTCGTCCGCCAGCGCGCGGACACCTTTCATATAGCCTTCCGGCGGCACCAGAATGCCCGCCGTGCCCGGAATCGACTCCAGCAAAATGGCCGCGATAGAGGATGGGCCTTCGCACTCGATCATCCGCCGCAGATGGGCCAGCGCGCGACGGCACTCTTCCTGCTCAGTGGTGGCGTTAAATTCGCTGCGGTACAGATACGGGTTAAAGAAGTGAACGTGGCCGCGCGAATATTCGTTCGGCACGCGACGCCAGTCGCCGGTAGCGGCAATCGCGCTGCCGGTATTGCCGTGATAGGAGCGGTAGGCTGACAGCACTTTGTCGCGACCGGTGTACATGCGCGCCATGCGGATGGCGTTCTCGTTAGCGTCGGCCCCGGCGTTGGTAAAGAACACTTTGCTAAACCCTTCCGGCGCGAGGCCAATAATACGCTTTGCCGCCTCGCCGCGCGCCAGGTTGGCGGTTGCAGGCGCAATAGTCACCAGCGTCTCCAGTTGCTCCTTCATCGCCGCCAGCACGCGGGGGTGCTGATAGCCCAGGTTAACGTTTACCAGCTGGCTGCTGAAATCCAGATAGGTTTTGCCGTCGTAATCCCACAGCTCACAGCCTTTCGCCCCGGCAATCACCAGCGGGTTGAGGTTGCCCTGCATTGACCAGGAATGAAAAACATACTCTCTGTCCAGTTGGCGGACGGCCTGATTGTTTAACTCTGTCATCGTCGTTCCTCGCATAGCGTTGGCGTTGATTCATCATGTCGTCGACAGAAAAAAAAGTGATAGAGCCAGTGTAGACCGACGGCTGTGACAACGTGTCACATCGCCGCGCCGCGACTGTCCCTCGGCAGGGCGCGTAAGGGTTTTTATAGTGACCTGAACAACCTGCACAGGAGAGCACAATGCAACAACGTAACGTGGTGTTTATTACCGGGGCGACCTCCGGCTTTGGGCAAGCGGCAGCGCACGTGTTTGCGCGGGCGGGCTGGGCGCTGGTATTGAGCGGCCGCCGGCTGGCGCGGTTACAGGCGCTACAAAACGACCTGGCATCGCGGGTGCCGGTGCATGTTATCGAACTGGACGTGCGGGATAGCGCGGCGGTGGCGTCAGCCGTCGCCGCATTACCGCTCGAATTTGCCGACGTCACCACGCTCATCAACAATGCCGGTCTGGCGCTGTCGCCGCAGCCCGCGCAGAAGGTGGATCTCGTGGACTGGCACACCATGATAGATACCAATGTCACCGGGCTGGTCAACGTGACCCACGCGCTGCTGCCCACGCTGGTTCGCCACGGCGCAGGCGCAAGCATTATCAACATTGGTTCGATTGCCGGGCAGTGGCCGTATCCGGGCAGCCATGTGTATGGCGCCAGCAAGGCGTTTGTGAAGCAGTTCAGCTATAACCTGCGCTGTGACCTGTTAGGCACCGGCGTGCGCGTCACCGACCTGGCACCGGGTATTGCCGAGACGGAGTTTACGCTGGTGCGCACCAAAGGCGACCAGGCGGCATCCGACGCGCTGTATCGCGGCACCACGCCGCTGTCAGCGCTGGATATCGCTGAACAGATGTTTTATATCGCGACGCTGCCGGATCATATGAATATTAACCGCGTGGAGGTGATGCCGGTGCGTCAGGCCTGGCAGCCGTTCGCGATTGACCGGGATTAGCACGGTGCACGCTCCCCCTCACCCTAACCCTCTCCCCA